>JAUWDC010000174.1 GCA_030608985.1 Desulfobia sp.
ATTACCGAATAAACCTTTAGGAGAACTCAAAGCTGTCAAGGATCCTGAAGTTGAAGAGCGTGAAGTTGACATCCTGATTGTGGGCGGCGGAATGGCTGCCTGCGGGACTGCTTTTGAGATCAAGAACTGGGCGCCTGACAAGAAAATCCTGCTGGTGGACAAGGCCGCTCTTGAGCGAAGCGGCGCTGTTGCCCAGGGTCTTTCAGCGATCAACACCTATCTCGGCGAGAATACAGTAGAGGATTATGTTCGCATGGTTCGCAACGACCTGATGGGCATTGTCCGTGAAGACCTTATTTTTGACCTTGGCTGTCACGTTGATGACTCTGTATTTCTGTTCGAGGAATGGGGTCTTCCTCTGTGGAAAATGTCTGATGATGGGAAAAAACTCGACGGGAAAAAGGGCCTGAAATCGGGAACCTTAAAGGACGGCGCTACGCCTGTCCGTACAGGTAAATGGCAGATCATGATCAACGGTGAGTCCTACAAAAGGATCGTGGCCGAAGCTGCCAAACTGGCCCTTGGAGATGAAAATATCTTGGAGCGTGTCTTTATCGTTAAGCTTCTTCTGGATGCCAATGAGGAAAACCGGATCGCCGGTGCAGTCGGTTTCTCGGTCCGTGAGAACAAAATCTACATCATAAAATGCAATGCCATGATGGTGGCATGCGGCGGCGCAGTCAACATTTATCAGCCCCGCAGTGTTGGTGAAGGGAAAGGCCGGGCCTGGTATCCCGTTTGGAACGCAGGCTCCACCTACACCATGTGTATGGAAGTGGGCGCTGAACTTTCCATGATGGAAAACCGTTTCACCCCATCACGTTATAAAGACGGTTATGGCCCTGTTGGCGCCTGGTTCCTTCTGTTCAAGGCCAAAACACTCAACGGTCTGGGCGAAGGTTATGTGGCCAGTGATGTGGCCAAGGCGGAGCTCGAGAAGTACGCGCCTTATGGAACAGCCGCTATTACACCAACCTGTCTCCGCAACCACCTGATGCTCGTTGAGATGAAAGAAGGCCGCGGACCCATTATGATGGATACGATTACAGCCCTCAAAGACTTGGGTGCAGAGGTCAGCAAGAAAGAGTTCAAGGCCCTTGAGTCAGAAGCCTGGGAGAACTTTCTCGATATGACCTGCGGACAGGCCAACCTGTGGTGCGGAACCAATACTGAGCCGGACAAGAAAAACTCCGAGATTATGCCCACCGAGCCGTATCTGCTGGGATCCCATTCCGGCTGCTGCGGTCTGTGGTGCTCCGGGCCTGATTTTGACTGGGTGCCCGAATCTTACAAGATCCGATACAAAGACAAGGTTTACAACCGTATGACCACGGTTAACGGACTGTTTACAGCAGGTGACGGTGTGGGATGTTCAGGCCATAAGTTTTCGTCAGGATCACATGCCGAAGGACGGACTGTTGCCAAATCCATGGCCAGGTTAGTGCGTGACAATGCTGACTTCACACCGGCCATTAGTGAGTCGAATGAAGAACTGGTCGATCTGCTCTACAAACCGGTAAGAACGTTCCTTGAGCATTGTGATTATACCACTGCCATCGATATCAACCCCAATTATCTCAAGCCCGATGGGATGACCTATCGTCTTATGAAGGCCACCCACGAGTATGGTGCGGGTACGGCAACCTTTTATACAACCAATAACGCATCGCTTGAAATGGTAATGGAAAAGCTCCAGTTGATGCACGAAGACTGCGAGAAGCTGGCTGCCGGTGATCTTCACGAACTGATGCGCTGCTGGGAAATCTTCCACCGTATCTGGACGGTGGAATCTCACCTGCGTCACATCCAGTTCCGAAAAGAGACTCGCTATCCGGGATTCTATTACCAGACCGACTATCCGGGCCAGGATGATGAGAACTGGTTCTGTTTTGTAAACTCCAAGTATGATCTCAAGGCAGGAACATGGGATATATTCAAGAAAGATTATGTCCAGATCATCCCTGACTAATGATGGATATGCGGTAGCATAGCAGAACATACCTCCAGGTGTCTTCAAGAGCCTGGAGGTTTTTATTAATTTGATATCGTTTTTTAAAAACCCCTGAACTTCAGAACTCCTGACACGCAGGAATTTGAGTGATATCAAAGGATTTTTCATATTATTAAACTTGGAGTAATTGAGTGCTGGAGTATTGGATGGAATTATAAAAAATTCCATTTCTTCCATGATACGCATTACTCCATCACTCCAATAGAAAATTATCACTCGATAATCCAAACAATATTCGGAACTCTATGAAGTCTCGATTGAGGTCAGGATCGCTGAATTTACATTGCACGGAGGGATAGCATGACAGAAAACAAAGCAGCCCCTGCTAACGGAAGCATTTTGGTTGTTGGAGGAGGGATAAGCGGGTTGACCACGGCCCTTGAAGCTGCCGAAGTGGGGTACGAAGTGTTTTTTGTGGAAAAAAATACTTACCTGGGCGGAAGAGTGGCACAGCTAAATCAATATTTTCCCAAGCTATGCCCTCCAAGCTGCGGTTTGGAAATCAATTTTCGGAGGATAAAGGATAATCCGAAAATTAAAGTTCTTACACAGGCAGAGGTGGAAAAGGTCGACGGCACCCCGGGCAGCTATGATGTCTCCATAAAGCTAAGCCCCAGATATGTTAACGAAAATTGTACCTGCTGCGGCGATTGCACAGACGTTTGCGAAACAGAAATCTCCCGTGATTTCAATTTTGAAATGAATAAGATCAAAGGTGCTTATCTGCCCTTTGAAATGGCCTTTCCGGCCCGCTACGTTATTTCTCCTCAAATTATTGGAACCGATGACGCCCAAAAGTGTAAGGAAGCCTGCAAATACGATGCAGTCGATCTTGACATGGAAGCCAAGACCGAAAACTTTCAGGTTGGTGCAATTGTCTGGGCCACAGGCTGGGAACCTTATGATGCCACAAAAATCGACAACTTGGGTTTCGGTCAGTACCCCAACGTTATTACCAATATGATGATGGAAAGGCTTGCTTCTGCCAATGGACCGACCAAGGGTAAAATCATACGTCCGTCTGATAACAAGGAACCCGAAAGTATTGGTTTTGTGCAGTGCGCCGGATCCAGGGACGAAAATTATCTTCCCTATTGTTCCTATATCTGCTGCATGGCGTCCCTGAAGCAGACCACCTATATCCGTGAACAGTACCCAGACGCCAAGGTTTACATCTTTTATATTGACGTCAGAGCTCCGGGCCAGCGATATGAAAAGTTTTATCAGAAAATCAAAGAAGATGAGAATGTCTTTTTGATCAAAGGCAAGGTGGCGGAAGTAAGTGAAGATCCAGAAACAGGCAATATCACTGTTGTTGCTGAAAATGCCGTAACCGGGGAAAAGGTCAAGGAAACCGTCGAGATGGCTGTCCTTGCCACCGGCATGCAGCCGACAACTGCAACAGCCAAGCTGCCTGCTGATCTGAAATATAATGAAGACGGCTTTATTATCAATGACTTTGAAAAAGGTGGAATGTTTGCTGCAGGATGCGCCAATAAGCCGTCAGATGTGGTTTCGTCAAACCAGAACGCTACCGGCATGGCCCTTAAAGCGATTCAAACCCTGGTGAGTAAGTAGGAGGTTATCCATGGATAAAAAGTATTGCGTATATATATGCACAGGTTGTGGCATCGGTGATGCCCTTGAAATGGAAGAGCTGTGTGAAGTCCCTGAAGAAGAAGGTTACCCTGTTAAAACTCACCCGTTTCTTTGCGGAAAGGAAGGGATTGAACTTATCACGAAAGGTATTGCCGACGATGGGTACAACACCCTGGTAATTGCTGCCTGTTCCCGCCGGGTCAATTATGATGTCTTTAAGTTTGACGGCTGTATCTTCGATCGGGTGAATCTGAGAGAGCAGGTGGTCTGGTCCCATCCCAGATCCGAATTCCCGGCACTGACTGAAGAGCAAAAAGATGATGAAGAACACTTTGATCGCCTTCAGATGCTAGCCGAGGACTATTTAAAAATGGGAATGGCCAGGATAGAGAAAATCAACCCGCCGGAACCGTATAAGCTCGAAACCTTGAGCAGAAGGATCCTGGTCATCGGCGGCGGCATCACCGGTATTTCGGCTGCACTTGATGCGGCTAAGGCAGGTTATGAAGTTACAGTCGTTGAAAAAGAATCATCTCTGGGCGGATATGCGACCAAAATTCGCAAACAGCTTCCCAATGAAGACCCCTATGAAAGTCTTGTGCCTACAGTCATTGATGCCAAAATCAAAGAACTCGAGGCCCATGACAATATTACCGTTAAGACAGATACGATTGTTGCCCGTCTTGCAGGCGAGCCGGGG
>JAUWDC010000168.1 GCA_030608985.1 Desulfobia sp.
AATATCTGCCGGTGTAAAAAAACTACGCCATTTCTTCGATACCAGGTCCTGACTCTTTATTCCAACAAGCTGCTCAAAAATTTCGTTGGCGCCAAGTATTTCCCCCTGCGGGTTCATGTAAACAACAACGGACTCCGTCGCCAACATGATCTTGCTATTCAGCTCTTTCTCCTTTCTGTCAGCATCCTGCTCGTCCAGTGCTGACAAGGCCAGTCCAGCTTCGCCGGCGAGCCCTTCAAGCAGTTCCATATCTCTTTCTAAGAAAGCGTTCTGCCCTATTGCATAAATAGATAGCACTGCATAAATTTTTCCTTTCCTTTGAATAGGAAGAGCTGCACACACCGCATCTCCTTCCATTAAAGGTGTTCCTTTCAAAAGACCTTTGGGAATCTTTGCGAGGATATCCCTATGAATAACCGATTCCGCTGTCTGTAATACTTTTGCAGCCGGGTTGAACTCCACCCCTTTTTCCTCTGCTTCCGTAAGAAGAACTGCCATACAGCTGTCACATTCCTTACGGCTCATGGAGGTAGATCCATCTGCCGCTACCGGCATGACATCTTTACCATCCTCCTCAGGCAGGCCAATCCAAACCAGACAGTAATCCTTATTTTCCAACAGTGCCCTGCAGATCCCATCGAACAGTTTCTGGCGGTCAAAGCTTCTGGAGATAGCCAACTGCGCCGTGTTTACCGCTGTTGCCACCTGCTGATACTTTGACAGTTTGACAGCAATAGCATTTTTAGAATCCTGCATCTGCTGAAACGATACGGCCAGATCAGCAACTATCCCCTTCTTTTTCCTCAGAGAAAGCTGGCTTCGTTTATCCTGCGACACCTCCCAGGACTGCTGCCATAGCTGCCCTAAAGGAGAAAGCAGCTGCCGCTGGGCAATGAGAAGTATTACAATAATAGCGCTCAGCACGAGGGCCAGTGAGCCAATGACAAAATTCTGAAAACCGATAAGCTTTCTTTTGGCAAAATTAACCAGCACCCTGTCGAAAAGCATGAGTCTTTCACCCAGAGTGCGTATTTCCCTATTGAGCTGGCGCAAATTTTCCGGCTCAACAGCTCCGGATTCAAGCTTACGCAACAATAAAACAATAGAAGAGATATCAAAGGAACTGGCAAAATTAATTTTATACTGATCTGCTACATAGTCACTGGAAAGGACAGACGAAAGATTGACATTGAGTTCTTCCATCTCACCGGCAACACCTGACAGCCTTTGATATTTCTTTTCTAAAAGAGCTTCAGTGACATGTTCACGGATGATGGCAAACTGAAATATTATCTTTTCAGTATAGGTAGTTACCTGCTCATGTTTTTGAAACAGCAGATACTGACGGATTCCAAGAGCTAGAAGGGAGACAAGGACAAGAGCAACGATCAAGGCTGTTGCACCAACTGTCTTTCTTATAGAAATTATCATGAAAAAGCCTCGTTTCCCTTTCTGTGGTAAGGTGATTGGAGGGAAATAATATACCTATATTATTTGACGCAAATCACCTATGCGTATGAAATTATCTAAATGAGATGAGGGGCCTTTACCATCACCTCGTGGCATGACATGCTATTTCCCCTTTCCATAACATGTCATGCCCTTTATCGAAAGGATTCTACTCGTCCCCCTTCCAGGTATAGATAATCGGCATCCTGGCAAGAACAAATCGATACACGACAATATATGTTGTGTACACGGTAATGGCTATCACCACTTCCCGCCAGTGTGGAATCTCCTGGTACATTTTCCAGTTGAATGTCCAGAGCGCCGTATTCATACGGTTCAAGGCTATACCCAATACCGCAATTATTGCAGCAAACCGGGCCAGAGATGCATTCTGATTACGTATAGCAAGGGTGTAGAGTACCAGCGGCGCAATTACACCAGCGGTTATCTCAAACATATACCATTGGCCCCATCCACTGAACAGATAGCCCCACTCATTATCATGGGCTACTGCTACTATTTTGATGACCAAATAGGTAATAAGGGCAAGTGAACAGCCCTTGGCAATTCCCAGGGTACAATAGTCAAGGTTTTTAAGAAAATTATCATCACAGCGCCATTTCATAAACCATTTGCTCAACGTAGAGACCACAATCAGCATAGAGAGACCGCCAAAAATTGAGGAGCAGAAAAAATGTATCCACTGAAATGATGCTGAAAACCAGAGAGGATGCAGTTTTCCCGGGGTATAGAGGAAGAGACCTCCAAGTGCTCCCTGGTGAAGAGTTGACAATATAATCCCAGAAACTGTAAGCCCAAGGACGATACTTTTTACAACTTTTTTGGGCTTCTTCATTCCCATCCACTCGGAAAAGGCAGGGACAAGTTCCGCGACCTGCACCGAAAGATAGGTGGCAACATGCCAGGCGACAAGAAAAAGGACAGCTGCCGGACCCAGAGACACAAACATAGGGTACACCAGGCGCCATGGCTGCCCAAGGTCAACCTGAAGAAACACAACCGCAAAGAGGTAACCAAGCAGACCATTTAGAAGCCCTAGACGTTCTATTGATTTGAAATCCTTCCTGCCGAAAAGCTCCACTGTGGTACCCATCATAAATCCTGACGCAGAAAGAGGAACCATGACAAAAAGACCCCATCCCAGGAAAAGCCCCCAGGGGTAATCATACGACCCATGGGTTGCCCAGCCTAGTCCAAAATAAAATCTGCCCACAAGAATCGGCAATCCAATGGCATAGATAATAGCAACAATCCAGTTAAAAGGATTTTTAAACTGAGTAGACCAATATTCTTTTGGCGTGAGACCCAGCATCAACTTTTCTTTTACAGTCCACCTGCTTCCATCTTCTTTTCTGTGGGTGACAACAGGCGAGAACCCACGTGCTTTCAATTTATTCATTTCTTTTTCTCCCTTATTCAGCTCTTTGAGTTTTCTTTATCGTCATTGGCCTTTTTCCTGCTAGACAGGAGATGAAAACCCGTGAATAAGGCCGGCCAGATAGTCAGAACCATGGGAACCATGGCCAGAAAATCCTTCACATAACTAATGATAGGCTGATTCCCGAGGTGAGTATCGAAACCTACCTGATCAAACGGTACATCAGACATATACATCCATGAAGTGCCACCGACCTCTTTCTCACCATAAATATGATCAATATACTTGTCTGGATTGCGTTTAATCTTGTCACGGCCAAGGTTTATCAGGTCTTTCCTTTTTCCGAAGGTCATTACTTCCTGAGGACAGGCCTCAACACATGCCGGGGGACGACCGAACTTGAGCCTGGTGTCGTAGCACATGATACATTTCTTTATTATCGGGTTAATGGGACTGGAAAAGGTATATGAGGGAACATAAAATGGACAGGCTACCATGCAGGTTCTACATCCTACACATACAGTTTCGTCATAAATGACAGCACCTTCTTTGGTTTTTGTATAGGCGTTTACAAAGCATGAGGTGAGACAAGCAGGCTCCTGGCAATGGTTACACTGAAATTTTCTGAATATTGGCTTGTCGCGACCCGGAATATCATAGCGGTTGACTATAGTATATTCTTTTTCTGTCGTACGCCGTTTCAGGCCGCCATGGCGATGTTCATCAAATACCGAAAAGTCATCAAAAGGTTTATCCGGTTCCGGCAGCCCCTGTTCTTTATTACATGCAGCTTCACATGTACGGCAGCCCACACACTTTGTCAGGTCGACAAGAACTCCCATGCTATCAGGGTAGCCTCCGAAATCACCTGCTGCTGAGGCTTTCTTACTCAGCCCGGTAGCAGCGGCAGCAACGGTTCCTGCTAATCCGCCTTTAAGAAAATTTCTACGATTTATCTTTTTCATCTTCTGTTCCTTATCTTCTAAATATTCGTGTTGCTCACATTTCAATGAAACATTTTTGTATTAAAAAACAGGCTTAATGGTGACCGCCGCCAGATGATTTCCCAGGAGCGGGGGCATATTTCCCTGAATGGAAAAGCTGGTCGCCTTTATCATTTCGAGCATGACAATCCTGGCAACCGGTGGGGGCGCCTATTTGTTCGTGGCAGCCCAGGCAACTCTGATGATAAGCGCCTTTCAAACCTGGTTTCCCAACATGAAACAGAAGAGGATCACTTTCCAGTGATTTGAGATCCTGTGCTGAAAAACGTTTCTGTTCATGGCAATCAACGCAGGCTACTGAACTTGTTTCCTCACCTGCTTGATGGCACCGTGAACAGTGGCCTTTTTCTGGTGCAGTCCCGGTTGTATGATGATGACAGAAAGAGCACGTTTCAACCATGAGCACATGGGCGGCATGATCAAAAACTACCGGCTCATACATTTCAGCTAGAGACCCCAGCTCAATGGTTTCCGGGGCATCTTCCGCAGACATCTGCGCAAATAAAGGAAA
>JAUWDC010000001.1 GCA_030608985.1 Desulfobia sp.
AAACTTTACCAAACGAAATGGCTTTAATCTGGCGATGTCCGGTGCCGTATCACTCTTCAGGTATTGTTCACTCACCACATACTCCACATCGCGTGCATGTTTCAGGCTGACAGGGACCTGTCTTTTTACTGTCTAGGCCTCGTTGATATTCTTTCCATAGAAATTCACGGCTGATACCATGATCGATGATATCCCATGGCAGAATTTCATCCTGCTCTCTTTGTCGAATATAATCATCAGGGTCGACTCCATGATCCCGGAACTGCTGTCGCCAATTTCGTCTCGAATCTGCCATGGCAAGCAACACTTCAGCCAGACGGCGATCTCCTCTGGCAAGCACGGCCTGAAGGAACGCATTTTCAGGTTTCTCTATACTGAGGCGAAGATTAGAAAAACCAACAAATGCCTTTCGAAGATATTTTATTTTTTTCTTCAAAGGACCGAGGCCGGCAAACGCACAGAATTGAAAAGGAGTCCACGCTTTAGGAACAAAGGGGTTAACACTCAGAGTGATAGTGGGCAGATGGCCTCTGGACCGTCCAATATCATTTACTTCCTCTTGTACCCGTATAACTAGCCTAACAAGTTCAGCAAGATCCTCTTCTTCCTCAGTCGGCAGACCGATCATAAAATAGAGTTTCAGATTTACCACCCCGCCGGTAACCAGAATATTGGCAGCAGACAAAACATCGTCTTCAGTAATACCTTTGTTAATTACCCGGCGAAGCCGTTCTGAAGCACCGTCTGGTGCTATGGCCGCCGTTTTGATAGCACTTTTCTGGAGGAGTTGGATCAACTCTGGAGTTATGGCATCCGCTCGCAACGAAGAAAAAGAAAGAGAACAGGATGATGACAGTAGGTGCTCGGCAACTTTCGCTAAATCTTCCGGCCTTGCCATTTCCATTCCCAGCAGGCCAACCCTGGAAATAGATGCGGGTTTCTCCTGAAAGGCTCTGATGATAGCATCCGCAGACCAGAGACGAGGAGGTCGGTATACAAACCCTGCGGCACAAAATCGGCATCCTCGACTGCATCCACGACCTAATTCGGCCAGATACAGGTCTCCAAATTCCGTATCCGCTGTCAGAAGCCTTGAGTGGCCGCTGATTGCTGCAGAATCAAGAACCGTTTTCTTTACTCTTGGTGGTGCTCCGTGCTGTGCTTGAATTTTTATTAATGTTGAGCCCTCATATATCATTTCATAGAGATGCGGTACATAACAGCCAGGTACCGTAACAGCTATTTCCCGCAAAAAGCTCTCTCGATCACCACCATTTCCTGATTCATATTTTTCCAGCAAACAATCTATAAACTGCGGCAAAGAAGATTCTGCCTCGCCCAGGAGGAAAATATCCACAAAAGGAGCCAGGGGCTCCGGATTTATAAAAGTAGCAACGCCACCGCCGATAATAAGGGGAACATCGGCTCTCTTGAGGGAATCATCCCGACGTTTTGCGGACAGCGGTTCGATTTCTGCGTATCGAAATAACCTAAGAAGATTCACGTAATCCTGCTCAAAACTCAGAGCACAAAAATAAACAGGAAAGTCCGCAAGTGGACGGCTTGATTCAACAGAAAGGGGCCTTCTCCCTTTTTCCGGTAGAAAGACACGTTCACAAACGATATTTGGATGCTCATTGGCCAAGGCATAGACGTGTTGCATACCCAGATTGGACATGCCGACCTGATATACATTAGGGTAGACAAGGGCGATGGGCAGTTTCCCTGTCCATTTCTTGTGGATTGTGCCGATTTCAGAAAATTGCTTGTGCTGTATCTTACTGACGCTGCGGGGAGAGGATCGTTTTGCGGAAAAAATTCCCATTATTGGTGCGTTAAAATGAAAAAGCCAGAGGCTGAAAGCTCTGGCTGTTTATTAATTTTCATTCCGTCGAATGAAAGTAGGCTCATCAAGAAGCTCTTCATCCAGAACATTAAAAGTGTATCGCTTCTTTCTCGTGCCGGTAGACATACCCGGCTTGGCCGAATCCTGTTCACGACCACCCTCACCAAAAGGAAGCGAGGTCTGGGCCGGTTCTTTTTCTGATTTTGTCACAAGCTGGGTTACTTTTTCAGGAAGAGATTCCATTTCCTCTTCTTCTTTGATACCTGTGGCAATAACAGTGACTCTCAACTCTTCACCAAGTGACTCATCAAAGATAACACCAAGAATAATATTTGCGTCGTCGTGTACTTCCTCATAAATTTTACTGGTCGCTTCAGTCACCTCGGCCATAGTCAAGGTATCCTCTCTCGCAGAGATATTGACCAATACACCTTTGGCTCCATCTATACTGATATCCTGAAGGAGCGGACTGGCTATAGCCATGCTTACAGCTTCCGAGGCCCTCTTTTCACCAACACTCACACCTGCACCCATCAGTGCCGGTCCCATCTCATTCATTACAGTACGGACATCGGCAAAATCAGGGTTAATATATCCAGGGAGATTAATCAAGTCTGTGATACCCTTGACAGCCTGGACCAAAACATCATCAGCCATTTTCATACCATCAACAAAGGTCGTATGTCGCTGGGTGAGGGAGAGAATCCTGTCGTTAGGAATTGTAATAATGGTATCAACGTGTTTTTTAAGTTCTTCCCAACCGGCTTCTGCATTTTTCATTCGAGCACGGCCTTCAAAAACGAACGGTTTTGTGACAACAGCGACGGTTAATGCTCCAAGCTCTTTACTGACCCTTGCAACAACAGGAGCGCCTCCTGTACCCGTGCCACCGCCGAGACCAGCAGTAACAAAGACCATGTCACTGTCTTTAAGCGACTCCCTGATTTGATCAATGCTCTCTTCTGCTGATTCCCGTCCACGTTCCGGGTTAGCCCCAGCTCCCAGGCCTTTACTGATTTCAGCGCCAATCTGCAGTTTCAAATCAGCCCTGGAATGCTCAAGGGCCTGCAGATCCGTATTGGCAGCAATAAACTCAACACCCTGGAGTTTGCTCTCCACCATTGTGTTGATTGCATTGCCGCCACCACCGCCAACGCCGATCACTTTTATTTTAGCCCTCGATGAGTTTTCCGCCAACGTGAACTCCATTGCATTCCCCCTGCATTTTTTGCTTCAATTCGTCTCAATTTTCCCCAAGTGAAGCATATATATATAATACTTATTATTTTAGTCTCAAACAAGCGATAAAACAGTCTACATCAATTTACCAAACAACCCTTTAATCTTCCGTGCAAAACCACCTATTCCCGATCTGTTTCTATCAATATAGAGCCGCCCAGTCTCACTTTTTTTACCATAAATTACGAGCCCGACTCCTGTAGCACATTGGGGAGTATTGACAATGTCGAGAATCCCTCCGATGTGCTGCGGATAACCAATACGGACCGGCAAATCAAAAATCTGCTCTGCCATCTCAACTATGTGGGTAAGCATAGAAGTCCCTCCAGTCAGTACCAAACCTGCATTGACCAATGGTTTTGTCCCGGATTCAATCAATTCATCATTTATTAACGTCAACATTTCTTCGATTCTGGGCTCAAGGATTTCTCCCATAACACGCTGTGACAGCTTGCGGGATTTCCTTCCTCCAACGCTAGGAACCTCAATAGCCTTATCCTTGTCGATGAGTGCTGATATTGCACATCCATACTTTTCCTTAAGCCGCTCAGCTTCTTTAAGAGGAGTCCGAAGTCCCACCGAAAGGTCATTGGTAAGGTTATGGCCGCCAACACCTAATACAAAGGTTTTTTTAATGCAGTTTTCTGCAAAAACCGCCAGGTCTGAAGTGCCTCCACCAATATCAAGTAGAGCTATACCCAGTTCCATCTCCTCAGGGGTCAATACCGCTTCCGCTGAAGCTATTGGTTCAAGGACAACATCATCTACCTCCAGCCCAGCCCGATTACAGCACTTGATTATATTACGGACTGCCGTCACCGAACCTGTTACCACATGCACTTCCGTTTCCAGTCGAACTCCTGTCATGCCAAGAGGATCCTGAATACCACCCTGACCATCAACTATAAACTGCTGGGGAAGAACATGTATAACCTCCTGATCCTGGCTCAGAGGGATAGCTTTGGCATTTTCTACAACCTTATCTATATCGTCCCGCGTTATTTCACTATGTTTGACGGCTATAACACCGTCACTGTTAATACCGGTCACATGGCTTCCTGCTATTCCGACATACACAGACGAAATCGTGCATCCCGCCATCATTTCTGCTTCTTCGATGGCTTTTTTTATGGAATTAACGGTGCCTTCAATATTGACGACAACACCTTTCCGCATACCGATGGAGGGTGAAGCTCCTACCCCGATAATATCAACCCTATCTGAAAAGACCTCACCGACCACTGCACAAATCTTTGTGGTCCCGATATCAAGGCCTACAATTAATTCTCCTCTTTCCTGCTTCACCATCTTTTAACACCTTTTATAAAGTCTCTCACAGAGCTCACAGAGATGCCCAGAAAGAGGTAAGAGTAGACTCCGAATACCCCTGGGGGTACACAGAGAAAAACCTCTGTGTACTCTGCGCCTCAGTGAGACTTTCATTTTATTTATTGAAACTTACGAGCACCCTGTTTGCAGATTCCTTTTCTCCATTTCCCAAGCCAGACAAATAATTCAAGTCAATAGAGGTCGTGGATGCCAGTTCTTTTTTCCTGTAAAGCCACGACAGAACTTTACTTAATCGACTGTATTTTTTTTTCATTCCACCCTGGCCAAGATATATTGGGAAAGGGTTATCCGCCAGGTAGAGAGTCAGCTGACCATCAGGACCTACATGAATCTCTGAAATATTCTGTCTGGGGAGAACAGGGTTTCCGCCGCCGGCATACCTGATAAACCCGAGAGCATCCTGAAGCCATTCTATTCCCTGTTGCTCCTGGTTTTTTTTATTTTTCTCCCTGCCGGTGATGATTGGATAATCAAGGCTGTCAGTGTGAACTACCGGACAGATTATGACTCCCTTTTTATCAACATAGGCAAGTCTTGACCCTTGGTTGACAATAGCTAAGGGCACACGTTCTCTTATCCTTATATGTAACGCATTGGGCCATTTTCTCTTCACCGTAGCCGACTCAATCCAGTTATTTTTCTCCAAGTGCTTTTTTAACTTTGCGGTTCGAAGAGCCCACAGGTTTGTCTTGATATCCAAACCGCTCCATGAAAGGACCTCCCTTGTATTGAGACGCTGACAGCCTGTGATATCGACTTTATCGACCTGAAAAAAAACAGATCTGCTTACGCCTTGATATATCAATATAAGAATCCCTCCGCCCACAATGACGGTAACGAGTAGTACTGATGCCAGAAGCAAGAATTTACCACCAGATCCTTTTTCCTTTGTGCTTCTGCTATAATCAGTGATCGATTTTCTCCGCTTTACTCCCATCCCAGAAATCTAACTTCCGGTTGAAGACTTATTCCGGAAGCTTCCTCTACTCTCTGTTGGATAATGTGCATCAATTTGATAATATCTGCGGCAGTGGCAGATCCATCATTCACTATGAAATTCGCATGAACTGAAGATACTTCTGCGCCCCCTGCCCTGAGACCTTTCAGTCCTGATTCATCGATAAGCTGTCCTGCACTTTTACCCCCTGGAGGATTTTTAAAAAATGACCCTCCGGAAGGCTTATTCTGCGGTTGCATATTTTTTCTACTCTCATGGAAATCCTGACATCTTCTTTTTATGCGGGCAGGGTCGCTCTTTTCCAACTCGAACACGCCTTCAACAGCTATCATGGAATCAGCCTCTCCCCATGACCGGTATGTAAAATCAATCTCATCTCTTTTTCTGGTGATACTGTTGCCTTTTTCATCCATCATAGTAACAGAGACAATCACATCTCTTATTTCTTCTCCCCAGGCTCCGGCGTTCATGACAATAGCCCCACCAATTGTGCCAGGAATACCTACAGCAAATTCAAGTCCTGACAACCCCTTTTCGACAGACCAGTTCACCAAACCTGAGAGGCTATGACCTGCCTCGACCTTGATCTGAACTAAATCTGCTGACTCTTCTACTATCTGACGAGAAGAAAAATTATGGCCAAAAACTATAACCACACCCTTGACTCCCTTATCACTGACAACAATATTGCTTCCTCTGCCTATAACATGCCAGGGAACATTAATCTTCCGAAGCCCCTGTATCAGCTGCGACAACTCTTTTACACCTCGAGGAAAAACAAGCGCTTCAGCGGCTCCGCCTACCCGGAACGTGGTATAGGAGGTCAAGGTGGTATTCCATAACATTTCACCACTCCAGAAATCAGCCATTTCATCATTGAATACTGGTAACCAGTCAGGCATTTTTTCTCCGTTCTTTTCTATCGACGGCATTATTGTCTGATACTTCCTGGTGCAGTTTTCCCCAACATTCATAGTCGTCAATCTCCCTGTTTCGCCAATCGTTCCAGAATTTCTTCACCAGCCTGATAAATATTACCTGCACCCAGAGTCAACACTATATCTTCATCACAGAGCAGCGGTAACACTTCATCCGGCAATTGCTTAATATTTTCTACGAATAAAGCATGTTTCTGGCCATGCTTCTTGATTCCTGCCAGTAATTTTTCTCCTGAAACGCCAGGAATAGGCTGCTCGCTGGCAGCATAAATTTCTGTTATTACGAGAAGATCCGACTCATGAAAAGCAGTACAAAACTCTTTAAACAGACCCTGGGTGCGTGAGTATCGATGAGGTTGAAAAATAACAACCAGGCGTCTCCGAGGCCATGCATCCCTAAGGGCCGCTAATGTTGCTCTTATCTCCGTAGGGTGATGCCCATAATCATCTATGACTGTAATTTTGCCAGCTTCTCCTTTTATCTGAAGCCGCCGCTGCACACCTGAAAAACTAGCTAGAGCAGAGGAAATTTGCGGAAAGGGAATTTCCAGTTCCAACCCTACTGCAATGGCAGCCAAGCTGTTAAGAACATTATGCTTTCCGGGTGATGACAATCTGACAGCACCTAACACTTGGCGTTCTGCACATACCTCAAAATGGGTTACGAATCCTTCTGTCTTTAATTCACGGGCATATAAATCTGCCTGGGCTGACAGTCCGTATGTGATGACCCGTTTCTTTATCTGTGGCAACAGGTCAGCGATATTCGGGTCGTCAAGACAGACAATAGCTGCACCGTAAAATGGAATTTTATTTATAAACTGTAAAAAAATATCTTTTATCTCTTCAATATCCTTGTAAAAATCAATATGCTCGAAATCAATATTGGTCACAACTTCCACCACCGGTGAAAGCTGCAGAAAAGACCCGTCGCTTTCATCAGCCTCTGCAACCAGAAACTCTCCATCACCCAATTTTGCATTTGTCCCCAGGCTGTTGACCTTTCCTCCGATTACTACAGTGGGATCCAGACCTGCCTGGGCAAGAATCCATCCGGTCAAAGATGTTGTCGAGGTTTTGCCATGACTGCCGGCTATGGCAATTCCAAATTTTTTCAACCGCATCAGTTCTGCAAGCATTTCAGCTCTGGGGATAACTGGAATATGAGCCTCAACAGCTGAGATTACTTCCGGATTGTCTTTCTGAACAGCAGAAGAAGTGACGACAACATCAGCACCAGCAATCCACTCAGCATTATGGCCCTGATGAACAACTCCTCCAAGCTCACTGAGTCTTCTGGTTATATCTGACTCTCGCAGATCAGAACCGCTTACCTTATACCCAAGGTTTAAAAGCAACTCAGCGATACCGCTCATTCCAATGCCGCCTATTCCGACAAAATGTATCTGTTTTGTTTTTTTATACACTGTTGGGGTATAGAGTTTAGGGTTTAAGGCTTAGGGTTCTGGACCCCGAAGCCAGTGTAACAATTTCTTTGACAATCACATCCACAGCATCCGGCTTTCCTACTCTTCGGGCAGCCTCTGCCATCCTCTTTCTTTTCTCTCCATTGGAGAAAAGCTCCATAATTTCCTCAGCCAATTCTTTGGGATCCAGGTCATCCTGGACAAACATCCTTGCTGCTCCTTCTTCAACTAGAAATTGTCCGTTCTTCCGCTGGTGATCATCAGCAGCGTAAGGGTAAGGAATCAAAATCATCGGCTTGGCCAATACTGTCATTTCGGCAAGGGTCGTCGCTCCGGCCCGGGAAATAATGACATCAGCTTCTTTATACACGTATGCCATATCGTCGAAGAAAGCTGCCACCTCTGCATCAAGCCCAATGCGGGAATATTCCTGGGACACCTTTTTCTCATCATCTTTGCCTGTCTGGTGGATCACCCTAAACGTGTCCAACAATTTCACCTTTACTCGTTCCAGGGCTTCAACAACGAGTATATTCACCTTATGGGCTCCCAGACTTCCCCCCAACACCAGCAGTGTTTTCCGGACATCGTCTTTCTTTTCCGGCAACCGTATCAAATCCAAAAGTTCCTTGCGCACCGGATTCCCGGACAACATACATTTTCCTCTCGGGAAATACCTTTTACTTTGCGGAAATGATATAAAAATCCGATCAACAAATTTTCCAATGATACGGTTCGCTAAACCAGGTACTGAATTCTGCTCCTGGATACAGGTTGCAATTCCCATTAATCTTGCAGCCAGCAGTACAGGTCCTGTTACATATCCTCCCACCCCAAGGACAAGATCCGGCTTAAACCTGACGATTAACTTCCTTGCCGCTATCAGACTAAAGGGCAGTTGGCACATACTTTTGATACGTGCGCCAACTGTCTTCCCCTTCAGCCCCTGGCTCGATATAGAGGCAGTTTGAAAGTTACGGCCTGCCAGCACCCTCATGTCAGTATGGCGCTCCGTACCAATAAAGAGCACTTTATTTGCCGGGGCATAAGCAAGAAATGTTTCTGCTACGGCAATTCCCGGAAAAAGATGGCCCCCTGTTCCTCCACCACTGACAATGAGCCTCAGCCCTTCCTGTCCCATGAACCTCTAATTAACTCCTCCTGCCACAAGCTTCTGACATCGGAACTCATAGGCCTTTGCAATCTGCACCATAGTCGCCTGATAGCAATTAGGACAGAAGCCGTAAGAGACATCCTGTCTTTTTGTTATTTTTTGCCTTATCCAACGATCCCCATCCTGATTCCTCTTACAGCGACAACATACCTTCTCCATGCTCCCCCCTCTCTTCTCACTTTTATGCTGCTTTTATTCATTTACCTCTCTTCCTACTTATCTATATCTATTTTCAATTCTCCAGAAGCTGCCTTACCGCCTTCTGAAAATGTTTTCCCCTGTCTGCATAGGATTGAAACATATCAAAGCTGGCACATGCTGGAGAAAGCAGCACTGCATCGCCAGGATCTGCAAGTTCTGCAGCCCTCCTCACTGCTGCTTCCAGCCCTTGCGGCATCTCCACCTGAACGACTTTACCCAGGACTCTTTCCATTTTTTCTTTTGCCTCACCTATGAGCAAAAGTCTTTTTACCTTTTTTCGTACTGCCTCTGACAGCAGTGAATAATCTCCTCCCTTGTCTCGACCGCCTGCAATGAGGATAACGGGTTGATTCATTCCCACCAGGGCCGACTGTACTGCACCAATATTCGTTGCCTTAGAATCATCATAGTATGATACGTTGTTAATCTCTGCTATCAGGCTTACTCTGTGGGGAAGGGTTTGAAACTTTTCGAGGCCCCTCCTGATACCTTCCTCTGAACATCCCATCAGGCGTGCCGCCAAAATGGCTGCCATACAGTTTTCCCTGACAGGAGAAAGTTTCATCTGTGCCGAGAGGGGATACTGTTCCTTCTTCTTCCCTTTCCCTGCCCAACACAACTCTACACAATTATTTTTCCACTCAGCTCCCGGCAAGCCGGATAATGTGTTGCCAAAAAAATACTTTTCCCCTTGTAACGTTTTTTTATTGACTCGCTCCATTATTTCACGGTCATCACAATTGAGCACCATGACATCGCTCTGATGCTGGTTTGCAAACAGCTGAAACTTTGTATCCCCATAGGCCTCAAACGATTCGTATCTATCCAGATGGTCAGGTGTTATATTCAACATTACTCCGACCTTCGGCTGAAGTATTCCGGCTGTCTCAAGCTGAAAACTGCTCACTTCCAGTACAGCTAATTCCGCATCCTGACTTCCTATCAAAAATTCAGTCAAAGGAGTTCCGATATTGCCTCCGACAAAAACCTTTTGTCCACCAGCTCGAAACATTGTTCCGAGCATCTCTGTAACCGTAGTTTTACCATTTGTTCCTGTTACAGCGACGACAGGAATATTTATAAAACAGGAGGCAAGTCCCATTTCACCAACAATTGGAATCCCTTGTCTATAACACTCTGTAATCTGAGGAATATTTAATGGGACACCAGGACTGACAACAATTAGATCGGCATTGAGAAACGTCTTGCTTTGATGACCGCCGAACTCTGAAAAAACATTTTCACTCTCGAGCCACTCCAGAAGAGTTGGAGAAGCATCTTTCTTGAGACCGCTATCTGAAAGAGAAACTTCCGCTCCTTTTTGTTTTAAAAACTGCAAGGCCGCAAAACCTGAAATACCGCACCCCACAACAAGCACCTTATACGCTGATGGGTTGCTGATAAATTCTACGAGGTGTTGCTCTATTGTCTTCATTTCCAAGAGATTTATCGTAATTTTAAGGTTGCAAGGGCTGTCAGCCCCAAGATAATTGAAACAATCCAGAACCGGACAACAACCTTTGGTTCTTCCCATCCTTTCTTCTCAAAATGGTGATGGAATGGTGCCATGAGAAAAATTCTTTTCCCTCCTGAAAGCTTGAAATACCCAACTTGAAGTATCACAGAAAGTGCCTCCATAACAAAAATTCCGCCAACCAAGGCCAACAAGATCTCCTGTTTTGTAATAACTGCTACAGTGCCAAGCGAACCGCCTATCGCCAACGAACCGACATCTCCCATAAACATCTGGGCAGGAAAAGTGTTAAACCATAAAAAACCCAGGCATGCTCCGACCAGGGCACCACAAAACACTGTCACTTCACCCGCCCCGGCCACGTAGGGAATCTGCAGATAGGCCGCAAGCCCGACATGACCGGCAAGATATGAGAAAAGAAGATAAACCCCGCCTGTCACAATAGTAGGGCCGATTGCCAAACCATCCAATCCGTCAGTCAGGTTGACCGCATTTGATGCTCCAACTATTACGATGAACATAAAAATGAGATAAAACCAGCCAAGATAGGGGGCTACATTTTTGAAAAACGGAAAATTCAAGGTGGTATCGCTCTCCGGAAGCCTCATGAGAACAAGCCCGATTACAATCACTCCGGCAAGCTGCATAATAATTTTGCCGCGTGCACTTAACCCTTTTGTATTTTTCTTTTTAATCTTTTTGAAATCATCAATGGCTCCAATCAGTCCATACCAGACGGTTATACCAATAATGAGCCACACGTAGATATTCGTTAGATCTGCCCATAGTAGTGTTGATAAAACAACTGCAAACAGGATCAGAAGCCCCCCCATTGTGGGAACCCCCTTTTTGCTGAAATGTGTTTCCGGGCCGTCATCACGAATAACCTGCCCCAGCTGTTTCTTCTTGGCCAATTGAATAAATTTTCCACCCAGCAGGATGGTCAGCAAAAATGCAGTGACAATCGCACCAATTCCTCTGAAAGTTATATATCGAAAGACATTAAAGCCTCCGAATACGGTATGCAGGGGATAGAATAGGTGATAGAGCATGTTATTAATTGATAATTGATAATTGATAATTGATAGTTAAATTCATTTGTCCAGGTCCCGAAGATCCGTGTCGCATATCCTTAAAATTGTCCATTTTCAATTATCAATTGCCTTTTTAAGGCTTTCAATAATAGTCTCCATCCGCATTCCCCGTGAGCCCTTCACCAGAATCCAGTCTCCTTCTGAAAGTTCACCAAGATGCACCATTTTTACCAGTGTCTCCACAACCTCTTCTCGGGATGCCATCTGTCTAGCCTGTTTCATCGTCATACTGGCGTCAAGAGCCCCTTCAACGACTTTCCAGGCGAATTCACCCAGGGCAAGCACATTACTGAATCCAGTGTAGGCAACAGTTTCCCCTAAATGTCGATGGGCTTTAAGGCTGGAATCACCCAATTCAAGCATATCTCCCAGCACAGCAACAGCCTTATTCCCCTGGTTCATTGCCTGTACAGTATTCAGTGCTGCCAACATAGAGGAGGGATTTGCGTTATAGCAGTCATTAACAACTCGTAAACCACCAATTCGTTCTATCTGCAGGCGCTTATCATATGGCTCAAATTTTTCAAGTCCTTGAACAATTGTCTCGATATCAGCGCCTGCCATATGTGCCATGGCAGCTGCAGCAAGTGCATTCGTTACGTTATGCTCTCCCAGGCAATGAATGCGTACACGTCTTTTATGTTCATGTATGTGCAGCGTAAAGGCCATTCCCCTTTCACCCTCATTCCAGACATGGGTAGCCCGGACATCCGCTTTGCGATTTCTTCCAAAGAAAATCTTCTTCTGGGAACATTGCCCGGCCAGTTTTTTCACACGCTTGTCATCTATATTGACACATAAACGAGCCCATGACTTTCCATACTCGAACAACTCACCTTTTGCTCTGGCCACACCATCAATAGACGAAAGACCGGCAAGATGTGCGTCCTGGACATTGACGATACACGAAATATCCGGATCAGCTATTTCCGTCATTCGGGCAATCTCTCCTGGACGATTCATCCCCATCTCCAAAATTGCAACATCATGGGTCTTCTCAACCGGAAGTAAAGACAACGGCATGCCAATCAAGTTATTGAAATTGCCCTCAGTTTTGAGGATAGAGTATTTTGGTGCCATGATTGCCGCACACATTTCTTTAACGGTTGTCTTTCCTGAACTACCGGTAATAGCAATGACAATGAGGTTATCCATCAGCCGGCGTCTATATGCTGCCAGGTCTCCCAATGCCTTTAAAGTATCTTGTACGACAATGACAGGAACTGGCAGCTCTTTTTTTGGAACATCTGCCACTATCAACCCAGCCGCTCCTTTTTGAACTGCCTCTTCAAGAAACTGCTGCCCATCAAAATGGTCTCCAGATAATGCAAGGAAGAGATCTCCCGACGCCAAGGTTCGTGTATCTGTCGAAATTGAATAAAAACGGGCTTCCGATTCACCTGAAACAAAACGACCATTAGTGGCCAACAATACCTGGCTTACTGTCCAGGCTGACTTTCTATCCATGGCATCACCATTATATGCGGCAACTATATTCTGCTTCCTCACAGACCGGCTGTTTTCCACCCTTGACAATGCTGCTGACTCCATTCTCTTGCCTCCGACTTCTATCTCTCAAGCTGCCTGGCGAATACGCTCTAGCTGCTTTCTTGCTTCCTGCCTGTCATCAAAAAAAATCCTGCCAGATCGTTTAATCTGGTAGGACTCATGCCCCTTTCCACAAATCAATATGACATCCCCTGGCCTGCTCACCTCTATGGCCCTTTTAATAGCATCGCGCCGTGACTCGATAATGTCATATCCTCTCAGAGAGGGATTCCTGCTCAGTCTTGTACTGTCAATCTTCACAGCAGAAATTCCCTGCAGTCCTGTTTCGATATCGTTTAAAATTTCTTGCGGGGATTCACTGCGGGGATTATCCGATGTAACGAGGCATACATCAGACAGCCGACCGGCGACTTCTCCCATCAATGGCCGTTTTCCCCTGTCGCGATCACCACCACATCCAAAAACAACAACAAGGCGATCAGGGTTCAGAGATCGTATTGTCTGCAAAACGTGCTGTAATGCTTCCGGGGTATGGGCGTAATCAACAAAAACATCCCGCAGCACAGGCTCATTATCATCTTGAACAACTTTTACTCTCTCCAACCGTCCAGGAATACTCTCCAGCGTTGCAAGTGTAGGTTGCATACTTTCCATGCCATATCCCAACACTAACCCACAGGTAATACACCCCAGAACATTCTCCAGGTTAAAGGCACCCACAAGTGGTGTTTCAATGGAAAATACGGTATCGTTGCTGATGATTTCTGCAGATGTTCCTTCCAGGCTGAAGGAATACTTCAAGGCCCTGACATCCCCATATTGAATTCCACATGTAACCACCTTGAGACGTGTTTTCTCCAATAGGAATTCAGCAAGCCTTTTCCCCCAGTCACCATTGCCTCCTGTTACAGATTGGCTCAATACGACTACGGCTGTACCCGTATCATTCATGTGGTTGGCAAACAATCTTTTCTTTGCGGCAAAATAGCTCTCCATGGAACCATGGAAATCCAGATGATCACGGCTCAAGTTGGTAAACAATGCCACATCAAAAAGTATGGCATTCACTCTTTCCTGCTCAAGCCCATGGGAAGAAACCTCCATGACAACATGGGTTACACCGTGATCGGCCATCAAACGGAGCTGTCTGTGGATCTCCATTGCTTCTGGAGTCGTGAGCATGGCTTCCAATATTACATCGAGATAGCGAATATTTATTGTTCCCACAACACCCGGAATGCCGCCTGCTTCTTGAATAAACTTCTCAAGGATATATGACGAGGTGGTCTTACCATTCGTTCCGGTTATACCTATCATCGTCATTTCCCTGGCAGGGAAATCATAAAAAGCGGCAGCCAGATAGCCCATGGCAGATCGTGTGTCTGGCACAGTAATGACTGGCACGTCACAATCAATAGCAGGAACATCCTCGGCGGCAAGCACTGCTACGCATCCCCTCTTTACAGCTTCCTGAATATAGTGGTGACCATCACTGCTCCCCCCCCGAACTGCTACAAAAAGCATCCCCGGAGTTACCTGTCGAGAGTCTGCTGTAATGCCTGACACTGTCACATTGACCATATCGACGGGTATCTCCGGTGAAACCTCAACCATAAGATCCCCGAGTTTTTTTATTCTTACATGGTCAGCCATTGATCCTTCTACTGATCTGATTTTTCACTTTTCAGGTGTCCCTCAATAATTGGTCCAGACACCATACTGTAACTGTTCAGCAGTGCCCCAGATGTGCGCTAGCAGGCTGGCGAACTATAGTTTGCCTATGTGAACCGGCCTACTCGCGTGCAGATGGGGTGCTGCTGAACAGTTACTCTGATTTTTCACTTCTATCTCGCGCACTCAACACGCATTCATCGCCGACAATTTTAGATCCAGGCTTAGGATGCTGAGACTGGACCGTACCCGAACCTTCGATTGTCACCCTGCACCCAAATGGCTGGAGAATACGTAAAGCCCTTCTTAGACTTAATCCATGCAGATCAGGCATAATCTGGCTCGCTGATTTCGGCGCACTGTTTTCAATCTTAACGGTGGTATTCTGCCGTGCCTCCCAAGAAACCAGTAATTCCTCGGCATCATATTCCGGTAAAGACTCCCCCTTTTTCAACCTGTTATTATTACGAGCTAAACGCAGGGCCTTCTGCAGAAAAGAAATTGTAAGTTTTTCCATACCAGAAGGTCTGGTTACATCAATCATCCCCTGATTAAAAGAGATAAGCATAACAAGTTTTGGGTCACGTAATGGAGCCGCAGCCAGGATTGCGCCCTCATACAAGATGACGTCCGGCCTGGAGAAGCCAGGAGGAAGATCAATTGTATCGTTTGCAGCAGAAATATCCTGGCCGTGGCCACTACTGTCTTGTTCCGGCCTGCTCACGATTATCTCTCCGCCATGCTCAGCAAACTCCCTGGTAGCCACTGAAACCTCCCCAGGCAAAGATTTTTGCAATGATTCGACAATAAAAAAATGTGCCCCCGGCGGTACTGTGTCCTCCAGAAACATACGAAACTCTTTACTTTCTTCTTCGCTGAAGATGCTGGTAGAAGAAGAGACAGACACACTTTCACCCCTTATTTCACCTGCATCAGTCACTGTTGACAGGAGAATATGCGGCTCTGCAGATCTTCCATCACTTACTAAGGTTGCAAAACTGTTCAAAATATGCAGAGCCGAAGATGTATCATTGGAACCCACTCGGAATTTTGCTGCATTGAAAAACTCTTTTTCTATATGCGGATGTAAGACAAACTGTCCGTCTTCTCCAAGTGCCCTCTCTGTTTCTTCTGTGATTGATGCCAACCAAGGTGAAACAATATTTTTTTTCTCATCCAGACTCCACCAGGGAGTTGAAGGAGCTTGCCGCCTCTTTTTTATCCCTCTTGGAGCAAGTATTTTAAAATCTCCACTATCGCTTTCTGCATCAACTGTTCTTCTTAATCCGGCATCCACCGCTGCAGCGAGTCTGAACAGGGAATAAAGCCCTCCTGTCTTTACCGGTACTGTTGCTATCTGTGCCCCTTTGTCTTCAGCAGTTAATGCAGGAGTGAAAGAATGCTGAGAAGAAGGCACTAAGGCGCTTGCAATTATTTCTCTCGTCTTTGCATCCATAATTATACCACTGGCTGTAGTGACTAAAAGGGACCCTCCCTGCTTATGTCCAATCTTTTCCAGCAGTGTTTCCAAGAGTTTTTCCAAGTCAGTCTGCAATTCCAGGTCAAGGGTCAGGATCAAATGCCTCCCGGAAAGCAAGGTATCATTGTATGCGAATTCAATCCCGGACAAGCCGACATCATCCTTTACCTGGCCGACAAACTGGGGTGCATCAGACCAAGCAGGGTATATGCGCTCAATCCTGTCGTGAAAATAAACGCCGTCAATATTCAAGGCCTTTACCTTCTGGGCCTTCTCTGGTGAAATATTACGGGATAGCCACGTAAAATTTCTTTCAGCCTTCAATTTTTCAAGGAGCTCTGATTCTTCATACGATAACAGTGTGGCAAGAGTACCAACCGTGGTGGCAATATCCTCAAACTCCCTCGGTTTAACGTATATTGACGATGTCTTTACACTGGCTGCCAGCATATTCAGCCTGCGATCATATATATTTTTTCGCCGGACCTTCTCAGTAGAAGAGACTGCAGGCTGCTCTATAATTTCCGATAGTGGTTGTGAACCGTCAAAAAACTGCTTTATTTCAGGGTAAAACCGAAATAAGACAAGGGACAGGAGAACAAGTAGACATACTTTAAAAAAACGTCTTTTTTTCTGTCTTTCCTTTTCTTTTGACCTATCCGTATATTTTGCCCAATCTCTGATTTCGCGACCCATATCGAACATAATGCCCTTCGGGCAAAATGAATTAAGAATTGAGAATTAAAAATTGAGAATTGAGGTGTTTTTCTAATAGACATTTCATTCATAATTCTCAATTCGTAATTCGTAATTCCATTACGGGCGGACAACCTTCATTCCCCCACTATATTTACCGGCAGATGGAGCATACAATCCGAGCCTGACAGCTGCCAATGCCTCAATATGATCTTTTCTTGTCAGGTTTTTCTTCTCTGAATAAAGTTTATTATTTACTTTCTTGATATCAGCTCCGGTCTGTTGACAGCACACGAGTTCATCAAGTCCAGCCCTTATCTTCAATCCCACCAGAAAAGTACCTGTAACACCACATATCATTGCAATAGTTATCACTGTGCCGATCAGTTTCCAGAGCCACAATCTCCCGATATTATCAGAACGTTTTCCTCGAACCGTCTGATTTTTAACAGGAAATCCATGCTTCTTTGAGTATCCATGTACTGATCTTTGCATCAATGCTACCCCTCTATTCGGTGATTTACGGTAAATAATATACCCATCTTGCTTGTCTTTTTGTCCGTCTTCTGCGTTGCGGCAACAGTTACATAGCCCTGCTATGCGCCTGTTACCACGCCTTGAAGACGAACAAAAATTCTGCGCAATATAGATATATTATTTTCCTCCAATCACCTTACTTCTGCTACTCTCATTTTAGCACTTCGTGACCTTGGGTTAGACCCTTTCTCTGCATCACTTGCCATTACAGGTTTTGGTGTTAACACCCGCAGTGCTTTATTGTTGTTGAATTGTCTCTTAACTAGCCTGTCTTCCAGGGAGTGAAAGGAAATGACACAAAATCTGCCACCTGGTCGAATATAACGAAAACCGTAAGTCAAAATTTTTTCGAGATTATCAAGTTCGTTATTAACTGCTATACGCAGACCCTGGAATGATCTGGTTGCAACATGAATCTTCTGAGGATGAAAGCGGCGAGGCACTGCCTTCACTATAAGGTGGACCAGTTGGCTCGTTGTTACAATCTTTTGCTTTTTCCGCTCAGCAACTATATGCGCTGCAATGCGCCGGGCTTGCCGCTCTTCTCCATAATAATAAAAAATATCGGCCAGCTCTTCTTCACTACAGTGATTCAGAAGGTCTGCTGCGGTTTCACCTCTTCTATCATCCATTCTCATATCAAGTGGTTCATTTCCCTGAAAGCTAAAACCGCGGCCACTGGCATCAATCTGAAGGGATGAAAGACCGAGATCAAGCAATATCCCATCTACCTCAGCAAGGCCTAGTTCCGTCATTACTTCATCCAGTTCCGCAAAATTACGACGGACATAAACTACTCTTTCCCCATAACGGGACAAATTCTTTTTAGCCAGCGTCAGGGCTTCATTATCCCAGTCAAAACCTATTACCTTCCCGCTGGGCTTTGAGGCCTCAAGAATGGCAGCGGTATGTCCGCCAAGACCGAGGTTTCCATCAACATAAATGCCTCCCTCGGACGGTGAGAGCCAGAAAACTGCCTCCTTTAATAGGACAGCCTGATGAATATCTGATTCTCTGACATTGGATTGAGCCGGCCTGTCTTCATTTCCTTTCATTCCCAACCCGTAATCCAGAATTCGTTATCAAAACATTCCCAGATCGTTAAAAGTTCGGTCAAAATCAATAAAATCTTGATCCGTTACCATACTCTCAATCTCCCAGGTCTCCTTGCTCCAAACTTCAAAAAAAGTGAGCATTCCATTTATGATTATTTCTTTATCGAGATTGAGCTGATTGCGGAGGTGAACAGGAAGAAGAATCCGACCGTTTTTGTCAGACTGGCACTCAACAGATCCACCAATCAAATAGCGAACCATCTTCGCAACATGTGGTTGCTGGCGTTCTAGACCAAGAAGTGCCTGTTCTTTTTTTTCCCACTCTTGTAAAGGATAAATTCTCAGACATTTTTGCCAAGGAGGAGTAACAAGGAGTCGATCATCATATTCACGGAGCAAAACATCTCGGAACCGGACAGGAATGTTAATCCTCCCCTTCCCATCCAAACTATGCTCAGATCGGCCCCGAAACCTGCTCACCGGACTTGAGATCATTTTTTCTGACACCATTTCCTCCCTCAAAACACGACAACACCCCTATGCACCACTTTACACCACCTTATTATTCTTATACGTTTGAAAAGGCAATAGTGTCAAGATAAATTTCTCATGAAACAACAAGCTTTTTTCATAAGCTGGACGGATAATAGCTTATATGGTACCCAACACAAACAATACACACAACATATGGTAAAAATCCTAACAAAATAAAACGAATTTTCTTTTTTGCAAATCGAGTGGGGGAAAGTGGGCCTGACAACTTCCACCCGAAAGTTCGATCTACCAGTTGAACATTATTGGCCGCTATTCAAAAATAATAAATTCGACTCAGGCGTCAGTGAGATTTATTGCCACTTGCATCAGACATCCGACCGTCAAAAAAGCCTCACAATCGTCAGAACCCCCGTCATACACACCCACCAAAACCTTTTTCGCCCCTCTGATATCGCTTCACATAAGGCTTTGAGAGTCTATGTTCATTCGGCAAGAAAATTGCAGATACCTATTGCAGGAAAAACCTGGTTTGAAA
>JAUWDC010000265.1 GCA_030608985.1 Desulfobia sp.
CTTTGTCCGCGGCCTCAAGATTATTTCAGCCTCCTGCCACTACGAAATAGGCAGTTCCGACCATCAGCCCCTTGAACTGGAGTTGGAGGTTGTAGGGTAAACCTCAAACCTTTTTTACCACAAAACACACGAAAAACACGAAAGTGAAAAAAATTAGCCTAGATTAAGCGACCCTCTTGACATTTGTACATACCAGAAATATACATAACAATATGGGTTCTTTTAGACAAGACACATTAAAAAACTGTACAGGGTTTGATTGGGACACGGGTAATAGTGAAAAAAACTGGCTTAAACACAAGGTTACCCTGTCCGAGTGCGAACAAATTTTCTTTAATCACCCTCTTGTTATTCAGTATGATGAACAACATTCTCATCATGAAAAAAGGTATTATGCATTAGGCCACACCGACGCAAAAAGATTACTTTTTGTTGTCTTTACCATTCGCCGGGAACTCATAAGAGTGATTTCTGCACGAGACATGAGTAAAAAAGAAAGAGGAGTATATAGAAAGTCATGAAAAAAATTCCTCCATTTAAAAACGAAGACGAAGAGAGAGAGTTCTGGAGCAGCCATGACTCAGCAAACTATATTGACTGGAGCAAAGCGGAGCGAGTCACCCTGGCTAAGCTTAAACCATCAATTAAAAAAATTTCTCTTCGACTACCCGAATCCATGCTTGAAGAACTCAAGCTGCTTGCGAACAAAAGGGATATTCCATACCAGTCTCTTCTCAAAATTTTCCTGGCCGAGCGCCTTGAAAAAGAGATCGGTTTACACTAAAAGCCCTCTCTGTTGATTTTACAGGGTATTTTCTTTTGCTCTTAGCATCTTTGCGTTAGAATTGGTCACTCGTTATGATGAATATCATTTTTATAATCTTCCTTCTCGCCCCCATACTTTTCTTCGCCCAGGCCGGTGCCAATACGGTCTCGGACTTTGTCGCTGCAGAGCTTTCTAAAGGCAAAAAACCCAATGGGTTGATCAACGAAAAAAGCCCGTACCTGCTGCAGCATGCTTTTAATCCGGTGAACTGGATGCCATGGGGAGATGAAGCCTTTGCCAGGGCGCAGCGCGAGAATAAAATTATCTTCCTTTCAATTGGCTACTCAACCTGTCACTGGTGCCATGTTATGGCCCACGAGTCCTTTGAAAACGCTGAAATTGCCGCTTTTTTAAATGAGCACTTTATCTGCATCAAGGTAGACAGAGAGGAACGCCCTGACATCGATCGGATCTATATGACAGCCACCCAGGCCTTGACCGGCAGCGGCGGCTGGCCCATGTCTGTTTTCATGCTGCCGGACAGGCAGCCTTTTTATGCAGGAACGTACTTCCCTCCACACTCCAAATATGGCAGACCAGGGTTTCTTGATGTCCTGCAGGCCCTTCAGCAAAAGTGGCAGGAGATGCCTGCTAAAATCAGGGAATCCGCGGCCTCTATGCATACCTATCTCCAGAGCCTTGGAGACACTCCTTCAACCGACCTGCCGGAGAGTGGTATCCTGAAGACCGCCTTCAGCCAGGCTGCGCATCTTTTTGATCCCCAATATGGTGGTTTTGGACCGGCTCCAAAATTTCCACGACCGGTTATCTTCAACTTTTTGCTGCGTTATCACCAGCTGTCAGGGAACGATAATGCCCTGAAAATGACAGAGAGCACCCTTCGAGCCATGGCAGAAGGTGGAATGTATGATCTCCTGGGCGGCGGCTTCCATAGATATTCCGTTGACGGTCAGTGGCGGGTTCCTCATTTTGAAAAAATGCTCTATGACCAGGCCCAGCTTGTCGTTTCTTACCTGGAGGTTTTTCAACTGACCCACGATCCCTTTTTCAGCCAGGTGGCCGGGGACACCATGGACTACATCCTGCGCGACATGACAGACACGGCAGGAGGCTTCTTTTCGGCCGAAGATGCTGACAGCCAGGAACCAGGAAACCCTCTTGAGCATGGAGAAGGTGCTTTCTATACCTGGAAAAAAGAAGAAATTGATGCCATTCTCGGGCTGGAAGTCGCAGAGATTTATTCATACCAGTATGGCATCAAAGCCGACGGCAATGCCCTTGATGATCCCCAACAGGAATTTATCGGTAAGAATATCTTCTACCTGGCACAGCCTTCCTCAGAAACAGCCAAAAAATTTAATAAAACTGAAAAAGAGATAGATTCCCTCCTGTCAGAGGCCAGGGGAAAACTTATGGAGATCCGTTCCGGAAGACCCAGGCCCCATCTGGACGATAAGGTCATCACCAGTTGGAACGGCCTGATGATCAGTGCTTTTGCAAAGGGATATCAGGTTCTTCGCGACAAAAAATACCTGGATGCTGCAACAGGAGCTGCTGAATTCATCCTGTCTACCCTGTATACGCCTGAAAGCCGAACATTACTGCGGCGATATCGAAAAGGAGATGCCGGGCTCAGAGGGCAGCTTGATGATTATGCCTTTTTGGTCCAGGGTCTTATGGATCTGTACCAGGCTTCTTTTGAGAGCCGATGGCTTGAGGCCGCCTTCACTCTCATGGAAAAACAGCTCGACGTGTTCTGGGATTCTGAAAAAGGTGGTTTTTTTGAAACAAGCGGCCAGGACGAAGAGTTGCTTATACGCATGAAAGACGATTATGACGGTGCCGAGCCCGCTGCTAATTCCATCGCCGCTTTGAACCTGATACGACTTTCCCATTTGGGCAAGGAAGAATGGCGACAAAAGGCAAGCCAGACCATACAAACCTTTGGGGAGAGAATACAAGAAGCTCCCTGGAGCCTGCCGCAAATGCTAAGCAGTCTTGATGCTTTTCTTGCTCCTCCCAGGCAAGTTGTCATTGCGGGATCTCTTCACAATAAGGACACCCAAGCCATGATACAGGCTCTGCACTCCCGCTACCAGCCAAACACTCTTTTCCTGCTGGCAGATGGTACGGACAACCAACAGTTTCTGGAAACAAAAATCCCTATTCTGTCAAACCTCAAATCTATAGACGGCAAAGCCACTGCCTATGTCTGTGAAAACTTTGCCTGCAAACTTCCCACCACGGATGTGGGGGAGTTTGTTGAGTTGTTGGGTTATTGAGTTAATCGGGTTTGTTGAGTTGTTGAGTTTGTTGCGTTATTGGGTTATTCTGTTTCACCGTATAAGCGCAACACAACAAACTCAACGAACACAATTAACTCTATGAACTCAAGCAACCGCCCTCATATAATATTAGTGCCTTACTCCACAAATTCTTCGAAAAAAACTAGAACCTGTAATATGTCTTGTGAAACGCCTAGGTCTTACCCGGCCCCAAGGCACTTATC
>JAUWDC010000248.1 GCA_030608985.1 Desulfobia sp.
AACCAAAAAGAGAGGAAAAACGCTGGGCATCATCTTCTGACATTGCCAGAATTTTATCAGGCCTGATGCTTCTCCAAAGGCGTGGCCAGATTTTGTATCTCGACAGGCTTTTCTCAGTCATTCGACCATTTACAACAAGCACTTTTACCTTATGTTTTCTGCAGTTGTTAAGTAACCCAGGCCAGAGTTCACTTTCCAGCAAAACAACTAATTTTGGACTTATATAATGTAAGGCATGGTCCATGATTGATGGCTTGTCAAAAGGGAAATAGGCAGATCGAACCTTTAATTGCGGGTTCTTTCCCACTGTGTCCTGGAGGATGGAATTAAAAACTTCCATTCCCTGGGCAGTGTTGGTTGTCAGCAGGATGCTAACAGGCTGAGGGGTTTTAATTTTCCTAAGAAGTTCACATGCAAGATATACTTCGCCGACTGAAGCAGCCTGTATCCATAAATCAGCCTTTTCCGGGATATTTTTTAGAATTCTATCCGAGAATCCATGTTGAAGGCGGCTATTATATCGCAAACAAGGTATGGCAATACTCCAGATCAGTTGGTATATCCAGAGTGCTATTTTAATAGAATATCGAATGGGATTTCTCCTTTTACACGTCATGGGGCACATGCATGATTGACGTATTCGCAGATAGCGCAGACTTCGAAAAAGCGCTCATACGCCGCGTGAATCTTTGGTAACCACTTGATATTACTGGTGGCGATAATTCAAATCACGAATTTTTGCAGTTCATTATGATTGGACAGTCCCCTTTATATTATAGACATGGATGAAGATCAAGGTAGAAATAGAACTCCCAAATCAACATAAACCCTGCAATACCAAAGGATTATGAAAATAGACCAAAATAGGAAAATTAACATTAATTCACACAAATGTACTGGCTGCGGGTTTTGTGTAACTGTCTGTCCTGATAACGTTTTTGCCCTTTCGGCTGGGAAAGTCACTATAGCTGGTGAGAAATGTATAGAGTGCGGTCATTGTATTGCTGTTTGTCCAGAACAAGCAATAACTTGTGATTTACTCACTAATATATTGGAGTTTAAAACTTTTGCAGAAAAAACTGATTGGATTCCTTATGGAAAAAGCAATATCTCAGATTTTGTTCAACTTTTGCGTTCTCGTCGTTCTTGCAGAAATTATATTGCCAAACCTGTAAGTCGGGATTTACTTGAGGACCTGGTCAAAATAGGGACCACAGCGCCATCTGGAACGAACAGCCAAGCCTGGACATTTACAATACTCCAATCACGAAAAGAGGTTATTAAATTTGGGGGAAAAGTTTCAGCTTTTTACCGGAATCTGAATAGAAAGGCTGAAAATCCTGTTCTGCGTCTATTGGCAAAGTGTTTTCTGGGAGATAGCCTAGGTAAATATTATCGCACGTATTACGAAAGCATTGCTCAGGGATTAAGAGAATGGGAGGAAGAAGGAAAAGATAGGCTTTTTCATGGTGCGACATCAATTATCCTTATAGGCTCCACAACAGAGGCAAGTTGCCCGGCTGAGGATGCAATGCTTGCCACTCAGAATATTCTTATTGCCGCCCATGCAATGGGCCTGGGGACATGCCTGATTGGTTTTGCTGTGGAAGCAATCAAAAGAGATAAAACCCTTACAAGATATCTCTCATTATCCTCCAATAATACCACATATTCAGTTATTGCAATTGGCTATCCTGCTGAAAAATATAAGCAGGTGACCGGCCGAAAAAAGATTATTCCTTTCTATCCAGAGCTATAACAGGATAATCAAACAATCATATATTGATATTTTTCCAATAAAGTGTTACGAATTTTGGAATCGTATTAACAATTATTTCTGGAGGATATCCATGCATAACCCACATAGAGTGGAAAGGATAAGTGCCTTGGCGGCAGGTGCAACTTGGCCATTATTTCCCAATATCTTGTTTTTTTTGCAGAAGTTGGGGAGTAAAGGCACTAAAAAATACTGTCTCATTCTAGCCACTGCTTTTTCATTCTTTTCTACGGCCTCATTTGCAGAAGCCCATTTCCTTGAACTCATACCATCCCAGGATATAGTTACAGGCCATAAAAACAGTACACTCCAGTTTGATATTCGTTTTAGTCATCCAATGGAAAATGGCCCTGTAATGAATATGGATGATCCTGTACAATTTATTGTTCTCCATAACGGCAGACAAACTGACCTGAAAAAGACACTTCACGCAAATAAGATTGATGGCAAGAATGCATATACTGCTACTTTCAAAATAAAAGAACCAGGAGATCATGTTTTTGGCTTTGAGCCTGCCCCTTATTGGGAACCTTCTGAGCAGAAAATGATTATCCACTATACCAAGGTAGTGGTGAATGGTTTCGGTGCTGAAGAGGGTTGGGATGAGCCGCTACGTTTTCCTGTTGAAATAGATCCACTTGTCAGACCCTATGGGTTATGGACAGGCAATACATTCAGGGGCGTTGTTAAAAAAAATGGAAGACCTGTGCCATTTACTGCCATCGAGGTAGAATATCTTAATAATGAAAATTTAGTTGAGATCCCTGCTGACCCTTTTATTACTCAGGTTCTCATGTCAGATATAAACGGTGTATTTACTTATACAATGCCCAGGTCAGGATGGTGGGGGTTTGCAGCACTGGTGGAAGGAGATGAACTTGTAGAAAGCCCTGAAGGGAATAGAGTTGAAGTCGAATTAGGCGGACTCTTATGGGTCAAATGTATTGATATGAAATCAAGAAAATAGTTTTACATGAGAGACAGTCACCTGCCATTTTCTTAATGGTACTGATATTTTTTCCTAAAGAAATGACTGCAACGTGCCGATAATTATTCTAGAACAGTGGACAGTGAATAATTTTTTTTGGTGGCAGTCATGGATATAATTGTAGGAAATACCGTTCATATTAATAAAGACCCGGATAATTCGGCAAACAAAATTAAACCGTTCATATCAAATCCTTTTAGAGACAAACGTAAAAACAGGTTTGATAGGCGGAGAAGTTGCCGTGAAGGTGTATTTGTCTCTATTTCTACTAAGAAAGAGAGACGATTTACTCAGGACAGGAGAAAGGCCTGAGGGTAATTTGCTATTAATTTGTGATGAAAAATTAAACAAAAAAGAGTATAGTGCCATACTTTGTATTTGAAAAATATACTAAAAACAATCATAACATGTTGATTTTCAGGCAACAATTTTAGAATATCTTACCTTTTTAAAGTTCTGCCACTCTTTTCAGTCCCCCTTGAGGGGGATAAGAAAACAAGAAAATAACCGTTAAGGCACTAAATTAATGGAACGACATCCTCAGTCGCAAAAAGCAGGGTCATTGAAGGCCCTGCTTTTTTTATACGCCAAGAATCCGCAACTCCAAGTATATCTTGGAGTATCTGCCTTCTTCCTTTCCGCACTGTTTATATGGTCGGCAATGGATCTTGGAAATTTGATTGCCGACAGAGCCGAACC
>JAUWDC010000193.1 GCA_030608985.1 Desulfobia sp.
GGGACGATTCCCCCAGTCCCTGTAACTTTTTTTTTGAAAACGGTCTGTATCCCAGACCGGGTGTATTTCGTGCCACCCCGGATATTCGGCTATCCTCCTACGAAAACATTCTCAGGGAGCTAGACGCCGGCTTTTCATCCGCAAAAGAGCTTGCGGCGGCAGAGCAGTTATTGGACGATCTGTTTGTAAAAACCAAGCAGGCATTAGTGTAATTTTCCATCCATCCCGGCTTCTTCAAAGGAAGCCATATCCCTCATCATCCTGCAAGAGAGTTCAACAAGATTCATGGTGATAACAGCTCCTGTTCCCTCTCCCAGACGAAAGTCAAGATTTTGTACCTCAACGAGTAACGAATGTAATCGTCACCCGCTTTGACGATGAGCAGTTCCGTTGTTTGCTGCCCGGCCGTTTCAACCATTATCATCATCCATGAGCCAGAGCAGCAAGTTTTGTAAGTCCTGCATCAACATCTCGATTTTGCACCGACACCCACTGCTCCAGGGTTTCAAAGGCCTTACCAGACAGCAGGAGTTCCCTTGCCCTGGTCACGCCGTCCTGTATGCTGGGAACCTGGTTCCGGACATAAAAAATCAAGCCGCTATTTAAAATCACTGCATCATTTTTTGCAGCAGATCCTCTTCCGGCAAGGAGCTCATACATGTTTTTTGCAGCGATATCCCGATTCTTTTCTGAAGCCAGTAGCTCGGGTGCGTGCAAGGAAACACCCACTTCTTCCGGGACAAAAGAAAGTGGTTCAATCTTCCCGCCGCCTAAACGGACCCCAACCGTCTCGCCACAGACAGAAGCCTCATCCATACCTTTGTCACTCCCGTCGATTGCCCCATAGATAACAATTGCGTCACTGTAACCAATGGCCTGCATAACCTCTGCTACCGGCTGCAAAAGTGCAGGAGAATATACCCCTCGAACAGCTATTTTCGGAAGACCGGGATGGGCAAGGGAGGCAGCAATATTGAGGGGAGAACCAAAACAGATCTGTGAAAGAATACGCCCGAGGGCCATGGGATGAACCTGGGGACTCATTCCATTAAAAAGACCGATTCCCGCCTCAACCACACTTTTTTTGACCAGATCAACACCACATTCAACATCAACCCCCAGAAGTTCCGCCATATCAACCGTACCGCAGGATGAGGTGATAGCTCGAGCTCCATGTCGTGCGACCTTGACACCGCCCGCAGCGGCCACAAGGGAGGCGGCGGTACTGATGTTAAATGTCTTAAAGGTGTCCATCCCGGTGCCGCAGTTATCGACAACTGTCAAACCATCAAAATCCACTTTTTCGGTGTCGAGTTCGTATACCGCCTTCCAGCCGCCGGCAACCTCTTCTGCGGTTTCACCTTTTGCGGTAAGTGCGGCAAGAAATGCCCCTTGCTGCATCTCGGAAACTTCGTTGGCAAGCACCATGGAAAAGGCGTTGTAGGCACTCTCCTCTGAGAGGTTTTCTCCACGAATAAGCTGACCAATACACTGGCCAAGTTTTTGATTCTTTTCCATATCCATTACATGATACCTCTGTAAAATAACTTCTGGATACGAAAAACAGACAGGCAAAGACAGCTCTCCGTATCCGACATCATATGCGTACCCCCCAACACCCCATCTTAAAAACAGAGGGGCATAAGGGAACACATACCCAGATACAGAGAATCTCCAGTAGGTTAACTCTGATGATGGCTGAAACAACGCCACCATATCAGGCAGGCTTTCTGACTTACGAATTATTCTGCAAAATAACCGCCTTCCCGGATTTTCTCCAGTGACGAACCTTGATGCATTCAAGATTTAAGACAACAGACTGCGCTATACTTAGTTATTGCAGGCTTCGTATACAGCAAGGACTGGCTTGTAACGGACTCACACCGTCTTTCCTTTTAACATAGTGTGCACCTGACAAATTTCTTATACCATCTCGGCTCAGAAATTCAATCTCTATGTCTCTTTCTGAACAAAAGGTAAAGAAAGGGTTAACGGAAACAAGGTCCTACATTATTCTTTTTTACCTGTACTAGATTACGAAAATAAGAAATACACTCCAGTTTTTCGTATGAACAATAATTAGATGTCGTCCATGGAGTAGTCATCACCAAAAACCTTCTTGCCGATTGCCAGCCTGAACTCCTCGGAGGGCAGTTCTGATTCTTCCCCTGGCCAGATTATTGCCTTCCTGAAGCACCGCTCGGCATCGGCCCCTCCGTCCTCCCGACAGACACTGCACTCGTATCCCTTTTCCACCGGCTTGCCGGACACCATGATCATCTCTCCCATGGGGGCACCCTCTTCTGATACAGCACATGCCCTGATGCATCCGCAATCCAGTTCGAACAGAGCCATGGCAACTGCCTCGGGACTCGTTTTTCCCATATACACCATAATACCGTTTATGGCCCTGTTTCTCGAATCTTCGACTTCCTTCAGGTGAGCATTCACCCCTTCGATATACGCTTTTGCACTCTTTGTAGGAACTGCCTCCTTTGCCTGCCGGATGATCCGATCTTTCATCTCCTTCTGAATCTTGGCTGCATTCCATTTGGGGTGCTTCTTTTTGAGCGACTCGGCCTGTTGCTGCCATTTATTTATCAATTCTTTGGTCTTACTATCGATCTCAACGCCCTTAATCTCCTTTTCCATAAAATCCCGTCCTTATCCAAACTATTGTATTTTTGCCGATAGCTGCCGGTTTTTTGCAGTAATGTAAAAGCCATTCAACATCCGCCTACTATCGCTCATTTAATATCAACACTGATACTTGACTCTACTGGTTAACCTGCTGCGGGTCTGAACTCCACTGCAGCAAATCGCAGATTCAGGTTTTAAGAAATCATTTTACTGCTTTGTTTTATAAGGTCAACATATCTATATTGGATCTTGGGCATGATGAAAATCAAGCTTTTTCCTATCAATTTTAACTTGCCAGAGAAAAGAGGACACGTAGAAAGATGTTTATTTTCGCCCTGAGTTATAATCCGGTTGAAATAGAGCTATTTTGACAATATTTTCTGGTGAAGAGGCTCGACAGTACTTTGCCGCTTGCTTCGCACTCTATGAGAGACATTTTTTGGCGGAGAATTGGACGCGGAATGATCAGAAAGAGGGATGGATTGATGATTGTCAAATGGAACGAGATATGAAAAACAAAGACGTTACTTCCCCTGAAAAAATTGACAGAGCGCTTCGAGAAAGATCATCTCCCAGGGAGATAGCCTCTTTTCTCAAGGCTGTTGGTGAGGCAGGCCTGGCCCAGAGCGGAAGACTGATTTTTGCCTTGGATGCAACCTACAGTCGGCAACCAACCTGGGACAGGGCTATGACTATTCAGTCTTCAATGTTTGATGCAGTTGGCAAGGCGGGTGGTTTATCGGTTCAACTTGTGTATTTTCGAGGCTTCGATGAATGTCGTGCCTCAAAGTGGGTCATTAATGCTGCCGCACTACGTGATCTGATGCTTGGTATCGAATGTCGAGGAGGACATACACAGATTGCAAAAATCCTCAATCACGCCTATCGTGAAACAACGAAAGAAAAGGTCTCGGCACTGGTTTTCATCAGTGATGCGATTGAGGAAAGTATCGATTCTCTCTGTCAGAAAGCGGGTGAACTTGGTTTAAAAGGGGTGCGCTGCTTTTTCTTTCAGGAGGGGCATGATGTGACGGCTGAAAATGGCTTTCGTGAAATGGCGCGACTGACAGGTGGCGCTTATTTCCGGCTTGGGCCTGATTCGGCGAAAGAACTTGCCGAGCTTCTCAGTGCGGTGGCAATGTACGCAAAAGGCGGATTGAAAGCCCTCTCAAGCAGTGATAGAAATCAGGCACGTTTACTCCTTCAGCAAATGAGGGAATGATTTTTGACACGTTTACGTCTGGATAAGTAAATGGGATTGTATATTATATTGCTGTTATTTGTGGGGATCGGCCTTTTTTTACTGATTCTCACCAGTCCAGCCCATAAAAGTGCGGCTTTTCTGACAAGTGCCGGGCCACTTCTTCTCATGGCGGTGGGAGCTCTGCTGACTTTCTCCCGGCGTGGGGTGATTGGGATGCCCCTGATATTTCTTGGTCTTTC
>JAUWDC010000085.1 GCA_030608985.1 Desulfobia sp.
CGTTTCGGTTGCTCAGGGACATTGACTGATCTTCCAACCTGATCAATCATCTCCTCTGCTGAAGCAGAAGAGGGGATTGAAATGATAAAAATAAAAAGAAGGATGACTATTTTTTGCATAAAATTAATTCAATTTGTATGAAAATATCTCACAGAGCTCTCAGAGATGCCCTGAAGGAAATACCCTTGGGGTGCACTGAGAAAAAAACTCTGTGAACTTTGTGCCTCTGTGAGATATCAATTTTCATATTTGGTTGTGACTACTTGTCATGGTCTGTTATTGATTACCCCTGACCTAATCAGCAATGAGCTTAAATCGTACGGGGACCTTAACCCACATTTCCATTATTTTCCCGTTTTGTCTGCCTGGTGTAAAATGCCATCTACGGATAGCTTTTAACGCGGCTTTGTCCAAAACACTATGACCACATGATACATGGAGGTGTTGCTCTTTCACTCTCCCATTGATATCAACCAACACATTAACTTCAACCAGGCCCTCAAACCCTCGTCGTCTGGCGGCACGAGGGTAGGGTGGAGGATGATTGTAATGTAGTAGTGGAACCGCTTCCTGTATAACATTGCCGGCCACTGAACTGCGTGCAGGAGTGGATGTGTTTTGTTCAGTTTTTTCTACACGCTGCTGTGGTGTTTTTATAAGTTCTTTTTTCTGAAGCGGCACAACAGGGGCTGGAGTTTTTCTTTGCTGCTTCTCAATAGGCTTCTTTCTCTGAACAGGTCTCAGCGGTTTAATTGTATTTTGTATTGGGTTTGGCGCTGGAGGTTCAACGTGAGCAATCGTTTTTTCTTTACTGATTGGCTGATCAGTTAATTCTGCCGGAGGTTTTTCCATGGGACTATGGTTGTCATCTGGCGCCGGGGATTCAATGTCAGCAAGTGAGACCATAATCTTCTTGAATTCGAGGGGTCTTGGTCGAATCATTTGTGGATCTGCCAGTTTTATAAAAAATAAGGCAGCATGCAGCCCGATGGCAATTAAAAATGCTGCCAGCAACCGTTTCATTGAACAGGTTTTGCTTCTAATTTTTCGGCAGCAAGGGAAATATGCTGGATACCCGAAGCCTTAATTCTATCCAGCACCTGAAAAAGATCCTGGTAGGAGACTGATTTGTCACCATAGACCTGTACTTTTCTTTCTTTTTTGTCACGAAGCTCGCATTTTTGCTCCAGAACGGCTGTCAGGGAATTCAAAGGGATTTTTTCTGCATCAACAAAGAGTGAAATGCCGTTATCCTGGGACTGCAAAGTCACTGTTATGGCCTCATTGGTGTCGATCTGTACAGAGTCTGAAGAAGGCAGTTGCACCGGCTGGCTGCGATGAACACTCATTGACAGCATGGCATAGATAAAGAAGACCAGCAGTAGAAAGACGATATCGATAAGAGGCAGCATCTCAATACGAGGTTGTTTTACCTTATCTCGTCTTATTCTCATTCCACCTCCTTTTTACCTTGAAGTTTGTTGTAAACCACTTCAAGGCTGGTGGCATATTTTTCCATAATATGGACAGAATTTTCTATGCGGCTGTTAAAATAATTATAAGGAAAAACTGTGAAGATAGCGATCCCAAGGCCTGATGCCGTGGTGATAAGTGCCTGGGCGATACCCGCGGTAACCAGCTTTGGGTCAGCAATGCCGCTTGTGCCTAATATTTTAAAGGAAGAAATGATTCCAATGACTGTCCCGAAGATTCCCAAAAGAGGGGCTACAGTTATCATGGTGTCAAGAATAGACATAAACTTTCCCATTCTTTTTATTGTCACCTGACTTTCAGCTTCCATGGCTTTGACCATGTCATATTCCCGATGCATTATTCCAACGGTAAGGACCCGGATGACATGATCTTTACATCCCTTGGTCTTTTCACGGATAAGCGGCCAATCTCCCTCTTCGGCAATGGCAAGGATTTCATCCATCAAACTGTGATTACGTTGTCTTCTTACGCCAAGCCAGAATAATGTCCGTTCGATAATGACTGTCAGGACAATGATTGAGCAGGCAAGGAGAGGCCACATTACTGGTCCGCCGTTATTAAAAAAGTCCAGGATGGTCATTTGTGACTCCTTGTTTGAAGACCTGTAATCAGGGCTGACAGAGAATTATTAATAAAAAGAGGGAGTTTGTCACCTGGCAATGGTTGTAGTTCTTCTATATGGCGTCCTGCAAGTTGTGAAGCGACGGCAAGACACCAATGGTGAAAGAGTGAAGGATCAGACAACAAGCCTTTTTCAGATGTATCGCTTAAGGTCAATGCCATGTGAAGAAAATCGGCATAAGAAGGTTGGAGAAGCAATTCCTCAAGCTCCTGCCGCAGCTGGTTATCAGGTGATGTGAGTGCATAGAGGTTGATGTGACGTTCTTGCAGACGATGAAATATAGAACGTTGCGCTGTGAGGCCATTCTGTTTCTGGGTGGATTCAATGATCCCTTGATATACTGCCTCCGCTATCAGCTGGCCAATTTTGGTGTGACCGCCAGTGCGGTCAATGTCAACCCCGCTGCCCTGGACGACTATGATATTATCAGTTCCGGTCCCTGTTGCCTGATTGTGCAATGGTGTCGGAGTACTGCGCACATCAAGATCCTGCATGGCCGCACTCTTGGCTTCTGTTATATTTATAATTGCCTTGGTCATTGCCCGAGGTGACAAGGTAACATTGGCAAGGAGAATGATATTAATGGTGCCTGGCTTTTGTTGAATGTGGTCAATAGCCGTATCCCCGAATTGCGCAGCTGGATAGAAATTTCCCGTATCGGTCCCCATGCGAAGTGCATTAGATTTTACTCCTGCCGTCACCAGAATATAGACAACTATGTCACGGTATGTTTTTTTTACCACTGCAAGGTTGTCCATGTCAGCGCCGGTGAAGAGAAAAGCACTTGTTGCCGGATCCATACCCAAGGCTTTTAAGGTATGCTTCTCTAGACCGGCGAGACCGTCATTATGCCCCAAACCCCATGACGGTGGTGGAAAAAAATGGTTGGCAACCGTAGTGATTCCTTTTCGTTCACCAGCCAGGGTGGATAGAATCTGCATGGGCTTGTTAAATTCAATAACCACGGTTTTGTTTCTGAAATCACGGATATTACTCTCAATTATTTTTGTTTGAGTGACATAATCTAGGTCCACGTGGATTGGCCGTTCGCTCACCATGCCTTCGTTAAGAGCATACTGTGCCGGATCACTGAACTCTTCAGGGTAGAGGCGTGCAGCGAGCAGTGAAACAAAGTTTCCAGCTTTGGTTGCAACTCTGCATGTGAGATCACAGGGGAAGGAGAAAATACGATTTTCCCGTACTGCTTCAACGTCTTTCCAGCCGGTTTGTTGAAGAAACTGCCGGAGTTCACTGTTGTCACCGCAGCTATAGAGAGCCTGGGGATTAAAGTTCTGCCATTCTGCCATCGTTACAGGAATAATAGAGCCATTCCGGCCAAAAGAAGGGGGAATCCCTCCAGCCCTCCTGATATATTCATTCTGAAAGGAATCATCTCCCGGAGTCATCACGGAACTCTGACCCATAAGACGCATAACGCGGAGTTTCTTGCCATTATCAATGTGTGCTGTTTTTCTTTCGATCAAGTCGAGCAGACGTTTCTGTTCGGAAATAATACGATGTGCTCTTTCCGGTTGGTCGAATATATCTCCTAAAAGGTGGATATGATCAAAGCTTTCTTCTGTGGAGTTCGCTTGCAGGTTAATGAGGGACACTTTCCCCTGAAAATGATCAACTATATCCTTTTGAATGCTACTGTAAAAAATAAGATCGGGCTGTAATGATTCAATTTTCGCAATGGAAGGATGTGCAAACCCTCCGACTATAACCTTTTTTGTTGTGACAGAGGGCAGGGTAGAGTGGTAGGTAACGCCTACCAGGGATGTGTCAACGCCAATGCTCAAAAGCATCTCGGTTACGGAAGGTACCAGAGAGACAATACGGTTCGGCCTTGTGGATATGCTAAACTCATAACCTGATGAGTCTGTAAAGACAATTGGTGAGGCTACTGGTTCAAGAACATTAAAAAGAAGTATGAACGCAGTTATTAATATGTACTGAATAGTTTTCATTTTTTAAAGATCGGCTTTCGGTTGCCCATACAGACAATCGAAAGCCGAAAATGTCATTTTAATAGTTGTATGTCAAGCTCATGAAGAGACTGCGGCCCGGCATTGGATACCCTTTTACATAGGCGTATTCTTTGTCAAAAAGGTTGATTATATCACCTTTTACTGTAAAGGTGCCGTACTGGTCAAAGTCCAGAAACCTTTTACTCAATGAGAGATCTGCTACAGTAAAGCCGCCCATTTCAACTTCAGGAGTAGGCCAGCCACCTGTCTCCCAGTCATCAACTGTCTGGCGACCCGTATAAGAAAAATTCAGACGGCTGGAGAAACCATCCATATCAGAAATGCTCAGACCATAAGAGGCATTCCAGTCGTTAGTATATTTCAAGTCTTCATCGTTTTCTTCATCCCTATATTCGTCGAGATAGACAAAGTTGACATAAGGTTTTACCTCATATTGCCAACCAAGTCTCATGCCGATATCGTATGAGAATAGACCTTCAATACCTGAAATCTCAGCCTCACCGACGTTGTCCCATGTGGAACTTCCGGCAACGGAAACTGTTTCAATTTTGTCCTCGAAATCAGTATAAAAGTAACTGAGACTGGCGGACATGACATTCGTAGTATAGTCAACACCGACCTCATACGTCTTACTTGATTCAGGGTCAAGATCAGGATTGCCAACATAATGAATACCCCATATAACATAATCAGCTGCCAGCTGATCCGCACCTGGCATAACGAATGCCTCTCCATATTGTGCTCGTATTTTAAGGTTTTCAGTTGGAAGATAGGCCACTCCAATGCTTGGAGTGACGTTATTGTCATCTTCTGAGTTGCCTGCAGGTTCTGAGACTTCAACATCATAGGTGTCATAACGAAGACCTACATCAACGATAATGTGATCTTCATAAAATTTGGCCTTTGTCAGCAGAAAATAGCCTGTATTTTCGTATTCGGTTTTTTCCGGAGTCCAGGTTGTGGTCATCTCATAGTCCAACCAGTCTATACCTCCTGTCATTTTCAGCCAGGACATGTCTTTCGTTATCTGGGCCTGAAAACCTTCATGGTCGGTTTTCTGTTTATCAGGGATTCCATCATCCCACCCACTGGCATTGCTGTCTGTAGGGTCGTGCCAGATATCCTCATCTTCACCATCAAAATAACGTACAAGCCAGAACATATCTTTCGAGCTGGTATTTCCCGTATAGATGAAATCAATGGATGAAAGTTCAGAGTCAGTGTAGTTATCGAGGTCATTGTTGCTCAGGTAGAATGGATTACCGATTTCGTCAGCATCATATTGAGAGTATATTATTCCAACCCTATGATTTTTCAGGTTATACCCAAGGTTAAGAGAAATACTGTCCTTTTGGTCAAAACCTGTGTTTTTAAACTTGTCTCCAGAGCCTGTATCGTAATCATCCATGGAAGATCGAGAAAAACTTGCGGACAGGTCAAAACCATTCTGTTCTCCTGAGACAAGAATACCTGCTTCATCATAGCTGAAGCTTCCAAGGGTCCCGGTGAGTTCCGCAGACGGTGCCCCTTCACCCTGCCTGGTGATTACATTGATTACACCACCAACTGCTGCAGAGCCATACTGCACCGCTCCAGGACCTCTGATGATCTCTATGCGTTCAATATTTCGGGTGGAAATCTTTGCAACATTGCCGGTACCGGCACGCCTTCCATTTAACAGTACAAGAACATGTCCACGCAGGTCATTTCCGTGTGTGTCAGTTTTGAAACCGCGTATGCCAATGGTTGTAAGGGATCCTGGGTATTTTTTGATGTAGCCGGTCCCTTTTTCTGCTAGCAGATCGCCTAAGTCTTTTGCCGGGGATGCAGCAATTTCTTCAGCGTCAATGAC
>JAUWDC010000005.1 GCA_030608985.1 Desulfobia sp.
AAGCCTGCCTGCCGGCCTATGTTCATGTATTACATTTGTGTAATATTAACATTACAAGATTGCAATTATGTAATATTTGGCGTCTTTGTGGTGAGGCGGAAAGCGGGTAGGGTGAGGGAATGGGGAAAAGGGTATCCCTGAAGACAGGCCCTAGCTGATGACCTGGTATTTATCAAACATGATTGAACTGATTGGGCTGTCAGGCCATTCTTTTTTCAGCCAGTTGTTGAGTTGTCGGATCATTTCACCCCTGGCAAGGGCGAAATGTTTAAGTTCATAGGCAGGACGATTGCGGTAAAATTGAAATATAGAGTCTCTCAGATATGAAAGACGCTCCTCCGGCAGCTGTTTATCCGGACCAAGCTGAAGGATAAGGGTCAGGTCTATTGCAACGAATAAGGATGGATTATTGCTTTCCCCTGCAGCAATAAAAAAAGAAGGGAGAGCCCATTTTTTTCGAATTTGTTTCTTAGAGGCTATAGTTTCTTTTTTAGCAGGTTTCGGAGCCGGTGTTGCGGCAACCGGCTGCACAGGTTTTTCAACGGATTTTGTGGCAATTACTATTAATGGCGGCTCCGGCTGACGTGCCTGGTTTTGCAATTGCTGGTGGGTATTTTTGGAGAAAAGAACTCCTGTCACGACAATGAGCAAGACAAGAGGCAGGGACGGTATAAGGATTTTTTTAAAAACTGAACGAGATTTATACCAACCGGGCAAAGCAAGAACAAAAGCGGTCAGGGAGCCCAAGGCTGCATGCCGTGATGAAGGGGCTGTTGATGTTTCCCCGGAAGGAGAAGGGGCATCTTCTGTTTTTTCTTTGGCAGAAGGGGGTTGGGTTACGGTCCCTTCCACCAAAGTAGACAAATCTATGTCATTCGTGCCATTGCCGGGAAGAAACCCCTCATCATTCGTTTCTTCAGAAAATATAAAATCTTCGGCCTGAAAAGCGGATTCCCAGTCGTCCCCCAAATCATCGTCCGAGTTTTTAGGGATTTCAAATTCTACAGGATCTTTGGAATGAGGATCGTCAACCATTTGTTGTTATCATTGACGTATTCGTAAAAAGCGCTCATACGCCGCGTTAATCATTGGTAATTATTTAATATTATTGGTGGCGATAATTCAGATTACGATTTTGTGAGAGTGTATCATTATTCGCCCAAAACCTTGTTTATCTTTTCGCCAAGGGTTTCGGCTGTAAAAGGTTTCACAATATATTGGCTGACCTTGGCTTTAACTGCCAGGATAATATTATCCTGTTGGGCTTCTGCCGTGACCATGATAAAAGGCGTGGCTCCGATATCAGCGTCGGCACGCACATGTTTGAGCAAGTCAAGGCCTGTCATTTTGGGCATATTCCAGTCTGAAATAATCAGGTCAACTTTCTGTGATTTTAAAACATCAACGGCTGTTGTCCCATCATCAGCTTCTACAATATTTTTGAAACCAAGTTGGGTCAGGATATTTTTTACAATGCGACGCATGGTCGCAAAGTCGTCAACAACAAGAACTTTCATATTTGGATCAGCAGCCATATTTCCTCCGTGTATACAAGCAGAATGTGTTTTTTATTTTTGAGCGAATCCTTTGTCCATCATTCTGCAAGAGAAGCTCGCAAGCTGATGGAATAAAAAAAGGATTAACCAGGTAAAATAATTGTATAATAATTGATTCAGCTAGCCAAGGCTTTTTTCATCCTGGTCCGTAAACGGATCATTGCCTTACTGTGCATCTGGGATATACGTGATTCAGTATAGCCCAGGACCTGGCCAATTTCCTTCATGGTCAATTCGTTAAAGTAATACAGAGAAACGGTTAAACGTTCTTTTTCCGGGAGAGTGTCAATGGCTTGTGCCAACAGGTCGCGAAGTTCGGCAAGATTTATGGCTGCAAAGGGATCATGCGAGCTGGCTGAGAAAAGATCCGTGATGAAGTCGGAGGAAGATGTATCCGGGCACTTCTGGCGCAGGATTTCAATATCCAGGAAGGTGACACTTTTCGTCTCGTCGAGAAGCTTATAAAAGCTATCCAGGGTTATATTGAGATAGTGGGCAACTTCTTCGTCGGTCGCAGGGCGGTGCAGTTTTTTTTCAAGAACACTGTATGCTTGCTCAAGTTCTGTATTTTTGCGGCGGATAGACCTCGGTACCCAGTCCAGGGATCGTAATTCATCGAGCATGGCCCCTTTTATGCGAAACTCGGCATAGGTTTTAAACTGGACTTTTTTCCCCAGGTCAAATTTGTCTATTGCATCGATAAGGCCAATGATGCCGCTGCTGATAAGATCATCAAGAGAAACCTGGGGAGGAAGCCTGGACGCGAGTCTGCCGGCAATATATTTAATCAACGGGGTATATATCAAGATCAGATCATCCCGTTGGCCGGGATCCTGCTTTCCCTGCTGGTTGAAATACGCGTTTGTGTAATCTTTAAATTTTGATGCCTGTTGCTTATTCATTGTTACAGGTTAAAAAGTCCTTGCCAGAAAAATTGTATATTGCCGTCAATATGCGGGGTCATCTCCTCCTGGTAGAGCTGTTTCGCAAGATTCATAAACTGACTGCTTATTGCAGCCTTTGGTGATAATTCTGAAACAAGCTTTTGTGCTCTGACTGCTTGGGGAAGTTTGGGGTCATGAGGGATGAACCCCAAGTAGTCCAGAGACAAGGTGTCGAGAAAGCGGTCTGCCACCAAGGTGATCTGGCGATAGACACTGCGAGCTTCTTTTTCTGAATGAGCAGAGTTGACGAGAATCCTGAATTTTTTCACATCATGCCGTGATGAAAGAACTTTAATCATGGCATATGCATCTGTCATCGATGTTGGTTCCGGCGTAAGGACAATAATACGCTCCTGGGCCGCCAGGGTAAAGTATATGACATTATTGTTGAGACCGGCAGCCGTATCTATAAGCAGTATGTCAATGCTGCTCCCCAGTTCTGTTATTTCAGAAAGGAAATAAAGTTTTTGTTCTTCTGTCAGGTCTGCCAGTTCCATGATTCCTGAACTGGCAGGAAGAATCATCATGCCGCCTGGGCCTTCAACAACAATATCGGCCAGGGACTTCTCTCCTAAAAAGACATGGTGCAGGTTATACTTCGGTGTTATACCCAGCAGGACATCGACGTTTGAAAGATTCAGATCTGCATCGAGTACAAGAGTTTTTTTGCCCATTTTGGCTAAACAGTAGGCCAGGTTTGTGACAATATTTGTTTTGCCGACACCGCCTTTACCACTGCTTATGCTGATTGTCCTGGGGGGGATATCGGCTGTTGCCATGGGTGAAATCTTTTTCTTTCTGGTGTTTCCCGCCATTATTTTTTCCAAGGTTTCCGCTTGATGCATGTGACTTTCGGCTCTTTAATTAATTGAGAATTAAGAATTGAGGGACTTTTCGAATAGATAGTTCATTCATTCCTAATTCGTAATTTGTCAGGCTACAGCCATGTTCTCTTTGTCGGCAAAGGCCAGCCAGCCTTTCCGAAACAGATTCTCAAGATGTTCTGGTGATGCCACCGTGAAATCTTCAGGGACACGCTGTCCGGTTGCCAGAAAAGAAACAGGAATTCCCGCAGTTGCTACTTGCTGACACAGAGTCGCATAAGCTCGTGTTTCGTCAAGTTTTGAAAGGACAAGTCCTGTAATGTCAAGATCGGTATATGTCTCGATAATTTTCTTGATATCTTCTTTTTTGGTTGTTGCACTGAGTACCAGGTGGTTCCTGATATTTGACACCGGAGAAAATAAATCCTGCAATTCTTTTATATGATGTATATCATACGGACTTTTGCCGGCAGTGTCGATAATAATCATGTCTACGTTCTGATGTTTACGAATCGCCAGCTCCAGGTCCTTTTTCCGAAGCGTTACTTCACATGGAAGTTTCATAATTTTAGCATAGGTGCGTAATTGATCCGTTGCGCCTATCCTGTAACAGTCAGTTGAAAGAAGGGCTACCCGCCGATTTTCACGAAGGCTGTACCAGGCCGCAATTTTTGCTGCGGTTGTTGTTTTGCCCATTCCTGTAGGGCCAACGAGACTTATGATAACCGGAGATTCTGAGGCCCTGAATTCCAATTCGGTCGTCTGCAACTGGGAGATCAGTTGGTCCCGCCATCTGGCCACATGCTCCCGGTTCGGTCGTTGGGAAATTCTCCCGGGAGAGGTCATGGAACCGCCTTGTGTTTTGAGGACTTGGTCAAACGAGATCTTCTGGTCCGGTTGATCTGCAGGGCGGTCTGCGGATTTCTTTTTGTGATTTTCAGGTGGCTGTGAAAAGAGAGTCGGTTCCTTACCATGTGAGGAGATAGACGGAGTTTTGGTGAGGGCAATGCTTTCCAGATCATAATCCATTGCCGCTACCACTTCCACCCGCTGGTAGGGAGTGCCCCTGTGCACGGTTTTACTTGAGAGAATAACGGCGTCATCTCCCAATTGTTCTTTTATCATTTTCAGTGCTGTTCTACTGTCCGGAGCTTCAAATCGTTTAAAATGCATGGCAGTTTATGTTGTAATGTTACCGGGTTTACCCAGGAACTCACCTGGATGGATTAATTTCAATGGTCCCAAGAGATTGAATTTTCGTCTGACTCGTCAGTTCGTTATGAGAAAGGACGACGACTTGGGGCATGAAACGTTCAATTAACTGACGAACATGTCTCCTGATTATTGGGGAGCATATCAGAATTGGCTGATAGCCGTCTTCAGCAATGCGCTCTGTTTCTGTCTGAATTGATTCGATTATTTTCTGGGCTAAATTGGGTTCCAGGGTGAGGAATGTCCCCTGTTCCGTTGTCTGGAGAGATTCCCTGATCATATCTTCCACTTGGCTTGCCAGGGTGAGAACAGATATGCGTTTCTGGCTGTCTGTATAGCTGCCAATAATAGCCCTGGCCAGTGACTGGCGGACATATTCAGTGAGAATGTCCGGATCTTTACTCCGCGGAGCATAATCGGCCAGGGTTTCACAGATGGTAAGCAGATCACGGATAGATATTCTTTCCCGCAACAGGTTCTGCAGCACTTTCTGAACTCCTCCGAGGGTAAGGAGATTTGGTACCAGTTCCTCTACCACCTTGGGGTGAGTTTTGCTCAGGTTGTCCAGGAGTTTCTGAGTGTCCTGTCTCCCCAAGAGTTCAGCGGAATGGGTTCGAAGTGTTTCCGTCAGGTGGGTGGCAATCACAGTGGAAGGGTCAACCACGGTATATCCGGCAACCTGTGCTTCATCTTTTTTGTCTTCCGCGATCCACAGGGCCGGGAGTTTGAATGCCGGTTCTTCTGTGGGGATACCGTCAATTTTCCGTTTTGCCGCTCCGGAATCCATGGCAAGGTAGTAGCCCATCATTATTTCACCACGGGCAATCTCTACTCCTTTTAAAAGGAGGATATATTCATCCGGCTTGATCTGCAGGTTATCCCTGACGTGGAGTGGAGGAATAATGAGGCCCATTTCCAGGGCGAATTGCCGTCTTATCCCACGAATCCGTTCCAGGAGGTCTCCATTCTGTGATTCATCCACAAGAGGAATAATGCCATAGCCAACCTCCAGTTCAAGGGCGTCAAGAGAGAGAAGGGTTTCCACCGTCTCGGGTGAACCAGGCAGTGGAGCTTCTTCTCTTTTTTTCTTTTCTTCTTCTTTTTTCTTTATTTGGACGCCAGCCTGCTGCTGAAATGCAATCCAGGCAAGGACTCCCAATGAGGCGCTAAGCACCAGGAAAGCCGTATGCGGAAGTCCAGGTATGAGACCAAAAAGAAGAATAATGCCGGATGCAACAGCCAGGGCCTGGGGCTGTTTTGAAAACTGATTGGCTAGCTCTTTTCCCATGCTGGCATCAGAGGCTGCCCGGCTGACAATGATACCGGCAGATGTTGAGATGATAAGGGCAGGGATCTGGGAGACCAGACCGTCACCAATGGTGAGCATAGCGAATGTCTCGGCAGCCTTGGCAATGTCCATATTGTGGAGAATGACGCCGATAAAAAGACCACCTGTAATGTTGATGACCATAATGACAATACTGGCAACGGCCTCACCGCGGACAAATTTGCTGGCACCGTCCATTGCTCCGTAGAATTCCGATTGACGGGAAATCTTTTCTCTTCTTTTTTTGGCGGTATCCTCATCAATGAGCCCGGCATTGAGGTCGGCGTCTATGGCCATCTGCTTGCCTGGCATGGCGTCCAAAGTGAAACGTGCAGCGACCTCGGCAATTCGTCCCGAACCTTTGGTGATAACAATAAAGTTGATAAGGACCATGATCAGAAAGATAATCATGCCCACGGCAATACTGCCGCCAACAACAAAATCCCCAAAAGACTGGATAACCCTGCCGACTGCCCCCGGGCCTTCATGGCCGTGCAGGAGAATAAGGCGGGTAGAAGCAATATTAAGGGATAGACGATAGAGTGTTGTAAGCAGCAGCAGAGAGGGGAAGGCTGAAAAATCCAGCGTATCGGTATTGTACATGGCCATGAGCAGGATGATAATGCCCATGGTGATACTGAACGTAAGCAGGAGATCCAGCAGGATTGTAGGCAGGGGTAAAATCATGATCATGAGGATGGCAACAAGGCCCACCGCAACAATCAGGCTGGAAGCCTCTATTTTAATCGCCTTTAATCCGTATGTCTCTGCTTTTTCAGCCATTGTAAGAACTTAGTTTTAAGTTAAAAGTTTGAAGTTTTAAGTTGATGGATGTTTCTGATAGATATATTTTCAGCCATCAGCTTGCCTCACGCCGATTTTTGTTTGAGTCCGTAGACATATGCCATGACCTCAGCCACTGCCTGGTAAAGATTGTCCGGAACAGGATTATTTATTTCAACATGCTGAAATAACGCTCTGGCTAAAGGTTTGTCCTCAATAACAGGGATATTGTTTTCTCTGGCGATTTCCTTTATTCGTTTGGCAATGAGTCCTGCCCCCTTGGCGGTAAGCAGCGGGGCAGACATCGTCTCACTGTCATAGGAGAGGGCTACGGCAAGTCTGGTCGGGTTGGTTATTACCACATCCGCTTTGGGCACTTCCGCCATCATTCGTTTTCGGGCCATCTCCATTTGAATGGAGCGGATTCGTCCCTTAACCATGGGGTCTCCTTCAGTCATTTTTGCCTCTTCCTTCACTTCCTGCTTGGTCATTTTCATTTTTTTCATGAACTGCCAGCGCTGAAAGGCGTAATCCGCAGCAGCCAATAATGCAATAATGACAGCAGCTTTTAAGAAGATCCAAAAAGATATCCTGGCATAAAAAACCAGGATAGCATACGGTTCTTGGTCCATGAGCGGGATGATTTTATCCAGGTTTTTTACCACTTCAAGATAAGAAATAATTCCCACGATACAGAGTTTGGCAATTGACTTGATCGAGTTTGCCAGGGTCTGCATTGAAAAAATTTTCTTCAGTCCCTGGATAGGATCTATTTTTTCAAATTTAGGGGCAATCTTTTCTGTGGTAAACAGAAACCCGACTTGAGCATAATTGCTAAGCAGGGCGGTCACCAGGACAACAGCCATTAACGGCCCGACAACCATTGCAGAAAACATCATGGCTTCCCTTGTCAGGGTTGTTATATTGCCAGGGGTGATCTCGATCACATGCAGATTGGGCAGATAGTGACGCAGAATAAGAAGCAGGTTGCCCAGCAGATACTGTCCCATGAGGTAAATGGAAAGCAGTCCAAGGAGCAATACTGCTGCAGACGGAATCTCCATGCTTTTTGCCACATCACCTTTTTTCCTGCCCTCTGAAAGCCTGTGCGCGGTCGGCTGTTCGGTTTTTTCCTGGCCACTCTGTTCTTCTGCCATCTATCAGCCTCCTAGTCCCATAGCAAGTCGGGGGAGTAAGCGGCCAAGCATCTCAAACTGGTGAATCATCAGTGGGGAGAAGTAGGCCAGAGAAAGGCCTACAAAAATAAAACCAACAGCTATGTTGAGAGGCATGCCAACAATCAGGATCGGAATTTGCGGGACGGTTTTTGCTATAATTCCCATGGCCACATGGGAAAAGAAGACAGCCGCCGAGGCCGGGGCCATAATTTTTACGGCCAGGACAAACATGTGAACAACTCCCTGCATCATTCCTTCATAGCTTGCCTGGGTCAGGATAAGAGTCCCCGGTTTAACCCAGTTGTAACTTTCCGACAGGGTTTTAAAAAAGAGATGGTGACCGTTAATGCTTAAAAAAATCAAGATGGCCAAAAGGTTCCAGAATTGACCAACTAGAGAGACCTGTGTGCCGGACTGAGGGTCCATGACTGCTGCCATTCCCATTCCCATCTGGATTCCCACCATTTGGCCGGCAAGCTGTACCGCGGCAAATATCATTCTGGCAAAAACAGCCAGTATGCCGGCAAAGCAGATTTCGGAAAGGACAAAGATTGTAAAACCAAGAGTAGTCCCAGGCAGGCTGGATATGTCAACAGGGACAGTGGAGGAGAGAATCATGGCAATGGATACTGTTGCCAGGATTTTGACCTGCGATGGAACACTCGTAGAGCCAATGACCGGCATGAAAAAAAGAAGGGGACCCACTCGGATCATGATGATGATCACCGTAAGAAATTGGCTGATGGTCCAGTTGAGAAGTGCAGTATCTACCATGTTTGTTTTTTACTCTTACCTGTTGGTGTCCAGTGAGTGTGCTCGTAATATCCTTTAAATAGGGATGCTATCGTATTATGTTTGGAATATTGATAAATAGTTCCTGGGTATAATCGGTGAGTTTGATCAACATCCAGGAGGAAAAAAAGAGCAGAGCTAACATAACTCCAAAAATTTTTGGTACAAATGTCAGGGTCATTTCCTGGATCTGAGTGGTTGCCTGGAAAATGGCAATAATCAACCCAACCACCATACCTGTTATGAGAAGAGGAGCTGAAAGCAGTAGGGTGATGGTTACGGCATTCTGGCCCAGGGAAACAACAGCAAGAGGGCTCATCGCTATACTCCAAAACTTTTAACCAGTGAGCCGACAATGAGATACCAGCCGTCCACCAGAACAAAGAGAAGAATTTTAAAAGGAAGTGATACCATTACCGGGGGTAGCATCATCATACCCATGGACAACAGGACACTGGCCACAACCATGTCGATCACAAGGAAAGGCAAAAAAAGAATAAAACCTATTTGAAATGCTGTTTTAAGTTCGCTGATAACAAATGCAGGGATGAGAATAGCCGTTGATACATCTTCTTTAGTTTGGGGTTTCTCCATCTTGGCCAGAGAGAGAAAAAGAGCAAGGTCTTTTTCTCGGGTCTGTTTCATCATAAAAGATCGCAATGGTTTTATCCCCTCATTGTATGCCTGTTCCAGGCCAATTTGTTCATCCATGAAGGGTTTAACTGCATTGCTGTTAATATCTATCAGTACAGGTGACATGATAAAAAGGGTCAGGAAGAGGGATAAGCCAATCAAAACCTGGGCCGGGGGCATCTGTTGGGTTCCCAGTGCCTGTTTTAAGAAAGAAAAAGCTACGATAAGTCTTGTAAAACAGGTCGTCATGAGGAGAATGGCCGGAGCCATGGAAAGAACAGTGAAAATCAGCAGAATTTCGATGAGAGTGGCTATTTGCTTGGGATCATCTGATTCTACAATTCCAACCTGAATCGTAGGAAGAGTGATGGCAAAACTATCTGCTGCAAACAGTAAAGATAATAAGCAGGTGGCCGGCAGAACTATCACAGGAAGCCGGCAGCGTACTAGATTATGAAGTGAGATGTGTTTCATCTTTGTAATGTGTCCTTGATGCTTCCTGTTGCTTTGCTCAGAAACCCTGCAAAAGGCACATTCTTTTCACGTGTAGATTCTTTAATGGTTTCGCTATTCTCAATATGATGCAGCATGGTTATTTGTTGGTCGCTTACTCCCAGGGCGAGAAGGTCACTGCCAACCTGGACAACAGCAACGTATTTCTTAGGGGCAATCATTTTTGAATCGATAAGCTTTACGAGAGAGCCCTGCCGCAAAGCGCCTTTTGTGAGCCCCATTTTTTTTAGCCATATAACCAAAAAGACCATGATGCCAACAACGAGGATCAAAGCACCTGCAACTTTAAACAGCATAGCTGCCAGAGAGGCGGAAGACGCGAAATCAGCAACCTGTTCAGGTGGGATTGCTCCTCCGGATACCACTTCTTCTGCCCAGGATGTAACTGGTAACACCAGCAGAAGAAAGGAAAATGTCAACCGAGAAAAATGCATGTACAGGTCCTTTTGAAAGGCTGATGAATTCATAAAAAGTTAAAACGTAGGCAGATAAGCGAAACAAAGTGAGACTTCGAACGCCACCAGTAATATCAAACACTTACAGACGGTTCACGCGTCAGCGAGTGGGGTTTATGATGCTGACAAAGGCAGTTATTAACTCATATTCTTAATACGGTCTGCCTGGCTGATAATTTCTGTGATCCGGACGCCAAAACGGTCATTGACCACAATAACTTCTCCTTTGCCCAGGAGCTTTTGGTTGACGTATATGTCAACCGGCTCCCCAGATGCTTTTTTGAGTTCAATAACAGAACCCTGTCCCAACTGGAGCATCTTGTCGATGATCATTTCGGTTCTGCCCAACTCGACAGTCACATTCAGGGGAAGGTCCAGAAGAAAATCAAGATTTGCTCCTCCTGATCCAACATCACTTTTAGTGCCGATTTCCTGGAATGGATCCTGAGAGGAATCACTGTCTGCGCTGCCGCCGGTATCTCCTGCGGCAAGAGAATCCCAACCTTCAGAGCTTTCACTTTCGGCTTTGTTGTCCGGATTTGCCTCAGCCATTGCCTGGGCCCAGGCATCATCCGTTGATTCGTCAGCCATATTTTTCTCTCCTTACGATTTAGTGACTTACAGCTTATTTCGTGTAAAAAATAACAAGAAATTAAAAAGTTTCTTTTGATAATAAAAGCTGCCTCTACTGTTAAGGCACTTATACCCCTCAAGGGGGTACTGAAAAAAGTCCCGTTCACTCGGGGTTAGTCTTTTTCTTGGTCAAGTACTTTGCGTTTGATTAGCAGCGCCTTATTGCCGCGATGCAGGCCCGGGGATCCCATGTACTTGCGAACCCCGGATAGAAATACCGGCAGGAGCTCATCTTTTCGCGTGTCAAGCTGGATTATGTCTCCTTTTTCCAACTGAATAATGTCGCCGGCCGGAATAACTGTTTTACCTAGTTCAACCTTTATTGCTACCGGCACATTTTTAATGTTTTCCGTCAGAACATGTTTGAGTCTTATATCCTCTTCACTTTGTTCCCGTTGAAATGTTGACATGAGTTTTTGTTTTACCGATTCAAGGTTGGCGATAGGTATGCACAGGGTGATGCTGCCTACAGCCCTGTCCATATCTATTTCATAGCGGTTGATTATGACAACATCTTCAGGTTCGCATATCTTGGCAAACTGAGGATTGATTTCACTGCGTATATATTGGATTTGCACGCGATGAAGGGAATTCCAGGCTTTTTCCAGGTCGGCAATGAGGAGGTTGACAATACGCTGAATCAACCGCTGTTCAATGCCGGTAAAATCCCGCCCTTCAATGCGGACATTTCTGGCGCCTGTCCCGCCAAGAAAGCTTTCCACAAGGGCAAAGACAAGTTTTGGTTCGAGGACAAGGAGAGCGTGGCCTCGAAAAGGATCCATTTTGAAAATTTGAAGGCTGCTCGGGACCGGTAGGGTTCGGACAAATGCGCCGAAGCGTTCCAGTTCCATGGGGACTGCCGTAATGTCGAGTATTCGCCGGAGAGCACCTGAAATGGAGGAACGTATAGCCCGCAGGAATACATCATTGATAGCATCAATTGCCGGCATTCTGACCTGGACAATGCGCTCCTGCTGGGTAAAATCATACGCCCGGTATTCACTTTCATCTTCTTCAAAATGCTCTTCCGGTTCTTCAATGTCACCTCCTGAAATACCTTTCAGTAGGGCATCTACTTCGTCCTGACTTAATATCTGTTCCATAAATATTTACACACTGTGTAACTGTTCAGCAGCACTTCATCTGCGTCCGGTCAGGCTTACTCACATAGAACTACTATAGTTCGCAAGCCTGCTTGAACACATCTAAAGCACCGAAGTCTGCGCTTATCTGCTGAACAGTTACAGTTGGGCGTTTAGCCTAATTGTTTAACCTCAGTTGAATAGTTGCCATACTGTTTTGTGTAAAGTTCTTAATAGTCAAAGTCCGGATAAGGCTATTGCACAACAAACTCTGAAAAATAGATGTTCTTTATTTTATCCGGTCTGGCGGCTCTGTTGAAACGCTCAGTGAGTTCGTCTCTAATTCTGATTTTGCCTTCTGGGGTCATAACTTCTTCAAAGGCCAGGCTGGTTAGCATCATGATGACGATATCCCTGAGTTTAGGGGCTATTTTCAGTACCCTTTCGCTCGCTTCCAGTGAATCAAGTTCCAGGCTGAGCTTCAATTTGAGGTATCGCTTCCCTTTGGGGTCTGCAAGGTTCACCACAAAGGGTTTAAGGGTGATTATCTCACCAACGGGAGCAGGCAGATCTGTAGAGATTTCAGCCTCCTGCTGCGCGACTTCAGGTTTTGCGGCAAAGAATGTGGTGTAAGCAAAAAAACCACCACCAGCTGCTAAAAGGATCACTACTCCCAGAATGATGAATAGTAAAAGTTTTGATTTTTTCTTAGGCTTTTCTTCGTTCTCTGCCTTCTCAGTTGCTTCGTCGGCCATGCGCTTTCTCCTGTTTGTTGAAAGGGTTTGCTGAATACATTACTATGGCAAATAGTATGCCATAGTTTCATGAAATAGTAAATGTGTTGTAACTGGTTGATTTCTGCTGAAAAATAAGCAGATTTTGGGTGTGGGGGAGTGGCCTGAAAATGACCGATCTGTCATATTTCTGACTCTTGGCAAGATGAAGCAGTCAGAATCCTGATACGCTATCTGCGCATACGTCAATGAAGGGATAAAAAAATTGTACATTTATTGTACATTTATCGTATACGAACCAAAATGCTCCATCTTTACCAGGAATTACTCACGGTTTATATCCAGACAAGAAGGGTTTTCTTGAAATTTACAATGTGAGTACAAAAAATTGGCCCTGACACAATGTGCCTTTATTGGACTGTCGAAGCCTGAAAGAATATGATTTTGGTGAAAAGGTATAAAAAATTGTATCTTTTCTGGACATCTTTTTTTGCGGATGATGTGCTAAGATCCCTTGTATGGCGAGGTGTTACAGGGTAAAATTAGTTTTTTGTTAAGTTGGCACGCCTGTTGCAATAAGAATAAATTGAAAAACAACTCTTATCTCCTTTCTCCTTAGAAAAGGCTGGCTTTATTCCCCTGAAGTCGGCCTTTTCTTTTGTAAGCGTTCAGCAGCACCTCATCTTTGTCCGTTTTGGCCTTCTCACATAGAGGGCTATAATTCAAAGGCCCAAACAAACAAATCTAAGGCACTGCTGAACGCCTACAGGCCTGCGGTTTTCGTAAATCTTTATCCCCGTTGAAAGGGGATTTTCTTTTTTTATGCTTTGCCCCGTCTCTGCTATTTGGTATTGCTGAAGCCATTAGGCGCTTACGCGCGATTTCGGATTTTAGATTTTGGATCGGAGTCTCATTACGTTCGCTTACCTGCGG
>JAUWDC010000249.1 GCA_030608985.1 Desulfobia sp.
GAACTATGAATACCCGGAAGAAGCCATTGCCGAAGCGACAAAGAATCTGCCGGAGATTTGAGTTCATTGAGTTTGCTAAGTTCATTGAGTTGTGCGTTATTGAGCTTTTAGTGTTTACGCATTACCGCCTCAAGCAGACTATAAAAATATACAGTATGAAAAAGGGTGATCCATTTGGATGCACCCTTTTTTTATTCTACAATACATATAACGTCTTTTAACAGGTTCTATTTGAGACATGGCAACTGTCAAATCATGCATAGTCGTTCTGTTTTTCTTGGCATTAGCACACTCTGCCTGGGGATCGGATTATTCTCTTGCACGGATTGACAATCTCATTGAAAACGGTGGTTATATTGTTACAAAAAACGACCATATTGTTGCTCAACACAACCCGGGAAAACTCTTTATTCCGGCAAGCACACTGAAAATAGCAACCTCCCTTGCAGCTCTTTCAATCCTTGGCCCCTCCTATCGCTTCGAAACTGAATTCTATCTGACTGAAACAGATGACCTCTTTATCAAAGGATCAGGAGACCCATTTCTTACTTCGGAGGAAGTGAGACTCATTTTATTTGAACTGAAAGAAAAAGGCGTACAGAGAATAAATAACATTTTTCTTGATGATACAGCTTTTCAACTGGACACTAGAACAAACGGCAGCCGTCAGAGTCTCAATCCATATGATGCCCTTAATAGTGCACTTGCAACAAATTTTAATACGATACACATTGCTGTAGATCAAGACGGATCAATTCGATCAGCTGAACCCCAAACACCGACCCTTCCCATAATGCGGAAACTGGGAGCTCATCTTTCTCCCGGCACACATCGAATCAATATCACCCGGGACACAAAGAATATACTGTCCCATACCGGGGAACTTTTCCGTGCAATCCAGCATAAACTTGATATTCCAGGAAATGGTGCCATTGCATCCAAAAACATTACCGAAAATTTATTCCCGTTCCATGTTCATGTATCCAGTAAAAATATTCTGGATATCATTCCATCACTTCTTCTTTATTCCAACAACTATATAGCCAATCAGTTGTTTCTCGCCTGCGGTGTAAAAGAATACGGATATCCGGCAACATGGGAGAAGGGTCGCCTGGCAATAGAAACCTACCTTAAAAGTCTGGGGCTGAAAGATTCTGAATTTTATGTTGTGGAAGGATCAGGCCTCTCCTCTGAAAACAAAATTACCCCCGAAGCAATGATTACCCTTCTGGATCTCTTTAAACCATATTCTCATATGATGGCCAGATCCCATGGCAACTTAATAAAATCGGGGACACTGACAGGAGTCTATTCATACGCTGGCTATATAGTAGAAGAAAAACAGAAACACAGCTTCGTCATTATATTAAATCAAGATCGGAATACACGATCTTCGCTACTTCAACTGCTGGAAAAAAAACTCCGTAGTAATTGACCGCATGGTACCGCATCTGCTTTGTCATCGGCCTTCTCATGTAACACCAGTACAACTTGCAGGCCTCTTTCGCGCATCTGCAGCACCATGTAATCAAATACAGTGCTGTGGTAAAGCGCTATTTGGTCAATTCATCCCGTGATCGATTACACTCCGTTAGTAACCGTTTGAAAAAATCATTTAGAGACTGTAACTCACTGGAATCAGCTAGTTAAGCAATGACTAAAATTACTATTCTAACTACGAAGTAGTGTCATTTCACGCAAAAAATTGGGTTAAACCCCCCAAACCTACCATCGCCCATATTTCTTCCCTGATGAGAAAAATACACAAAATCAAGCAGTACTGATTTCTTTGTGTAACTATCCTTTTGAGGCTCATTTTTTGCAATTGTTTTTTAATAAATATTCTGGCCTTGACTTCATTTTTTTTTAATGCCATAATAAATATTAAACAACGTCTACATATGCCTCAATGGCCTATAAATATAAGGGTAAACATGTCCACTGATAAAACATTTGTTGAACGCAGAAAGCACAAAAGATATTTCACTATAGACGGAACATATGCCGTACTTCGCCCACCGGCGAATAAGATAGGAAAAATTATAGATATTAGTTTGTCCGGATTAGCTTTCAGTTACTTCTCCACAAATGGGGCTACTATGGCGTCTCCCGGTCTCGATCTTCTTGCTGATGAAGGCCTTTGCCTGGAAAATATGACCTACATCCTGATTAACGATTGTATTATCCCAAACGAACAGCCATTTAGTCAGATCACGATGCGCCGTCACTGCATTCAATTTAACGGTTTAACAGAAGACCACAAAAATCAATTGCAAGTATTTATTGATAAATACGGGTCAACTGATGCTGTCAGCGCCTGACAGATCCAATTATCCTCAAATTCTTCTTGCCTGAATCAGTACTTTACTGGTAATAATTACCATATAATTTATTGAGAAACAGGCTTCTCAAGATGTTTCTTCCGGGTTTCTGCTCGTAGCAACTGGCACATTTCCCGAAATCCCGTTATCAAACGAAAAATCTCCACAGACTCCACATTATTTTCTATGAAAATACATATTGGCGTCCAGGAAGTACCTCCCGAGATTGTTCTCGATTTTCTTCAGCATTCCCTTCCCTTTAACGAACTCGACTTCAATACACTTCAGAAACTTGCACAGCAATGCGTTATTGAATTCTATCCCAAAGGGACACTTATCTTTCAACAGGAAGTAACTGAAGTTGCACATCTTTACCTTATTCAAAAAGGTGGGGTGAAGATTTACCTGAAAGATGACGAAGGTGATATAACCTTGAAAGATTTTCGCGGAGAAGGGGAATATTTTGGTGCATTGCCTCTTATCCATGGCACCACTGCTAATTTAAATATTGAAACTGTAGAGGATACCTTCTGTTTCCTTTTCAACAAGAAAGCCTTTCAGGAACTCCTTGATTCAGCCCCTAAAGTTTCCCAGTATTTTTTACGCACCATGTCGGAAAAATTAGTAAAAAATGCTTACGCTGAACTGCGACAGCACAAGGTATGTGCAAAAACGGAAAGCTCTCTCTATCTCTTTAGTGTGCAGCTCAATGACATTATAAAAAGAAAACCACTGTTCATATCGGCAGAAGATTCTGTACAAAACGCTGCAATCCACATGGCCAAAATGCATGTTGGTTCTTTACTTGTCAAAGGCCCTTCTGAACAAGTTATTGGCATAGTTACAGACAGAGATCTGCGCATAAAAATTGTTGCTGCAGGACTGGATTACCAGACACCGATTAAAAATATCATGTCCTTTCCAGTCAATTCAATTGAATCCCATGCCGTCTGTTTTGATGCTCTCCTTAAAATGATGCGTACCCAGACACACCATCTAGCAGTAAAAAAACAGGAAGATATAGTCGGGGTAATAACCACTCATGATTTAATGGTTCTGCAGGGCCATTCTCCCCTGTATCTCTTTCGTGAAATCCAGGCCCAGCGTAAAATTGAAGGCCTTTACAATCTGGCTCCCAAAG
>JAUWDC010000162.1 GCA_030608985.1 Desulfobia sp.
AGTAAACGGTTCCTAAAATCCCCAAAACGCTCATCTTCAGTACTTGTCCTTTACAATTATTCGTACTTTCGGAAATCATTGCAAAGAACAACCAGGTTGCACGAATGTTGGGGGGTACCCCTAAATGAGAGTGGGAAAAGATGAGTAAAAAATGTCGATTTTGTGGGTCATTGGATGATGTAAAGAGGGTGAAAAAGAGATTTTTTGTTTGCCGTTCATGTAGACCGGCTGTCTATGCGGTCATAAACTCGCCCGATGTTATAGAACAGGTTTGGCCGTTGTTGCAAGACAGGGCGATACTTCCGCAGGTCAGGCGAATTAAAATTCCCTGGCGGGTCGAAATACCAGAAGAATTGGCCGCCAAACGACACCGGACCCAGGACAGGGAACAAAACACATGGTATCTAATTGTTTCCGAACATGAAAAGCAGCCTGTAGAACTATTTATGTCTACTGCAGGGGAGAATGACTACAGGCTACAAACAAACATCGCTAACCTAACCGCACTGACACGACTGATTTCATTGATGTTGAGGCACATTTTCCTGGGTGAAAAAATCACTATCGAAAAAGTACAAAATCAACTTCAAAAAAGTTCCAGGCAAAGTCTCGATTTGCCAGATATGGTGTTAAGCGTGTTAAATAAATATTCCAGTGCTGGAAAATCTTAACAGCCATTTAACACAAAACTTCAGCCGATATAATATCGATAGTTGCTTCTTTTATGGGGACAGATCGGCTTCCGGCTTCCCAGGCCACCAAGCCCGATTTTAATATTGTTCCCGCTGTTTTCCGCATACGCTCCAATCACCGCCAACAATTAAAAATCGGCTGGTTGTCCTGCGCGATCCTCCAGCCTTAGAGCTTCGAATAAGCTTTCCAGGTTTTAACCCTCGTTTTCTTTCCCTACTGTGTTGTTTGATCTTTTGATGGTTGTCGTGTGGAATTTACCCACCGGCAACCATACAGCGGTTCCGGTTGGGTGCATACCCCACACAGTTTCTTTCTTGTTATGCCTGTCATTTAAAGGGTGGTGCTCGATGCTCTCCCTCCGGTCGTTTATAGATCACTCCTGCAACAGCAGATAACAGCAACAGCGTAAGGGCTGATGTGGCAAGCAAATAGCGCTTGCATGAGCAGCTGCGGGAGCTAAACCAGCGCAAGGGCCGAGTGCGAGGCCATTGAGGTTTTTTTCGATACAGCCTGAAAAAAAAGCCTTCAATGGCACCCTTGACACTGATTCTTAACGCTTCTCTGGTCACTTCGTTTCTTTGCAGCTTTAACAAAAGAACGGCCCGTTGGTTGTTCTTTTTTAAAGCCTTCCTGAAAGGCGAAAAGCTCTCCTAGTTTTAGAAACTAGTGGAAACATACTTTTAAAAGCTCCAAAACTCGCGAAAGCTAGCGGGGCTAAGTTGCCAAGGAGAAAGAAATGAACATTTTTTCAGAGAATAAAAACCTGTATCCAACCCCTGACCACCTAGCTTCCAGGATGATCGGCAAAATAGAGGGCTATCCTAAAAACATTCTTGAATCACAAGCAGGTTTTGGCCATCTGGTCGAAGCCTTACAAAAGCACTGGGAATATAAGCACCACTGGCCAAACATTGTGGCCATTGAAATTGACGAGAATTTACAAGCAATTTTGAGAGGAAAGAAAATTCCGCTGATTGATAGTGATTTTCTGTCCTTTCAAGGTCCCGACAAATTTGACCTTATTTTTGGAAATCCCCCATACGACAATGGCGAACAGCATTTATTGAAAGCGATTGATATTTTATATCGAGGCCAAATCATCTACCTTCTCAACGCTGAAACGTTGAAGAACCCTTGCACCAACGCCAGGAAAGATCTGGTTCGGCAACTGGAAGAATTAAACGCAGATGTTGAATATATAGATAATGCTTTTCTCGATGCAGAGCGGAAAACGAGGGTAGAGGTTGCTCTTGTGAATATTGTTGTTGAGCGCAGGGTCGAGGATGATCTTTTCGCCGGTGCTGATGATCATGCCCAGGAGTGCCAGGAGGAGGTAAAAGATACGTTTTCCCTAACTACTGGTCAAAGGCTTCAAGAGTTGGTAGCTCGATACAATGAGGTTGTGAAGGTCTGTACGGAAACCTTAGTTTCCTATTATAAAAACTATAACATGGTAAGCGGGTATATTGGCCTCAACCAAGAGGCCAAAAGGCATTGTTTCAGTAGCGGAGACCTCACCACTAAGCTACAGGATGCAGTTAATCAGGTTGTCGTTGATATCCGTGAGAATTACTGGAGAAAGACTTTGGATCTGTCCGAGGTTCAAAGCAGACTCACAGAGGCAAAGCGGGGCGAGTTTGAAAATCAACTCGCTCAACGGTGTCACATGGATTTCACAGAGAAAAATATCCGCTCTTTCATTCTCAATATCATTAATGGTTATGAGCAAACTGTTATGGATTCTGTTTTGGCCCTTTTTGATAAATTTACGAGACATGGCTTCAGGGGTGAAAGCCCAAGAGAGAAAAATATTCATTATTTTAACGGCTGGAAAACTAACGATTCTTTCAAGGTGAAAGAGAAAATTATTATCCCAATTTACGGGAGTTATGGCGGTCCATTCCAGGATTGGGGAAAATGGAGTCTGGACTACAAAGCGGAGCGTACCATTCAGGATATTGATTTAGTGATGAACTATTTTGACGGCAAGGGTGGATTTAGATCTATCTGTCAGGCCCTTAAAGAAGGTTTTGAGGGGGGGGAGAACCTGAACCTTGAGAGTACCTATTTCAAGATCTCAGCGCACAAAAAAGGCACCCTTCATTTAACCTTTTTGGATAAGGATATCTTGCGGCGTTTCAATGTTGCCGCCTGCAAGGGAAAAGGGTGGTTGCCCGAGGATTATGGAACTAAAAATTATGTCAAAATGCTGCCGGAAGAAAGAGAGTTAGTCGATAGTTTTGAAGGCGCAAAAATCTATGAAAAAAATGTGGATATTCCTCTGTTTCCTGCCCAAAATACCTTGTTGAAGTTGGCCGCCTAAAACGATTCAGCCCGGCATTGGTGAGAGTGCCGGGCTTGAGTGTTGAAATTTCGGGTTTCCAGCTGGTAAAAGTGGCCTACGGCTCAGTGAAGAGGGCAGTAGGAAAAAATAAAGCCTGATTGTAAGCCTAACTTTTTGTTGTTTTCGAAAATCGGGTTAAGAATGCTGAGCACCAGCAAATCAAGGCATTATGGAGCATAGAAAATTATCAGCCGCATCGCTCAGTACGCTGAAAAAGAAACTGTAAGTGATTGAAATCACATAAACCGGAGGTTCTTGTTCCAGGTTTCTGTTCCATTACTGCCTAAACCCCGGGTGGTGTCGCCTGCACCGGAAATGGTGAATTTATAGCCCTTAAAATTTTGGCAAAAGAAGTTTATGGCTGGCTGGAAAGAGATAAAATCCTAAATGAAGCGGCCGAAAAAGCGATGACACTGTTTGACAATTCGGTTGACATTGGACTCATTATTTTAACAAAAAACGATTTTGCATCAAAGGCCCATAAGAGTATGGTCTGGGCACATCTCTTTGAGATGTAGATAATTATGGCATTGAATTCTTTTTTGGGGACGTTTCATTGCAATTGGTTGGCACAAAAAATTTTAATGGCCCGATCTTTGGTGAGAGATAAAAATTGAAGAGAAGAATTATTCATGAATGGAGAGATTGGCTCCTGGAATATATCGGTGACGATAAATATGAATTGATCCGAAAAGATGATCTGTCGGTTATTGCGATTGTGGCCAAGGATGCCATGGATGCAGAGAATCAAAGTCAACAGATCATTAAAAACACAAAAAAAAGAGGGGAGGTTAATACACTCGTAGAAAAGAAAATTGCAGAAGATAAGGGAAATGTTGCATCAAACGATGGGAGTGCATTTCATGGCAATGTCAAAAGCAAAGTGTTTCACGGAAAGCTCTGCCAGCACTTCAACTGTAAAAACTGTACAATTGGGTTTGAAACAAAAATCAAAGCGTTAAAGGCAGGATACAGAGCCCATAATCAATGTGTAATGGGGGGGGTAGGTGTAGCGGCCCGCAATAATGAGGCCGGACCCACATTTAGTGAGAATAAGGTAAAGCCACTTCTACCTTTGAAGGACCAGGCAGTTGTAAGAAGACATCTACACCTCTTCGTGGACGGGTAAAACCCGTTCAGCCTGGTTGATACTCTGTCAAGGGTGAATCAAAACTGCGGCAAGAGAATAACCATAAATAGCACTGAAACGTGAATCGAGTCTGTTGCTTCAAATCTTTTTCCCTACTGCCCGTTTTTCCTTTTTTGGGTATGATACCAAAGACGACCGTAACTGGCTGGCGATCCCACCGGCACCGACCTGGGGTGGATAGATTCTGGTATCAAAAATTTAAATCCGGACAGGCTACAGGACCGTTTTGTGTTACCAACTCAGAGTCAAAACAGCTGATTCTGCCGGAGGGTGTTGTAGTCAAGTCCCAGACAATAAGGATTTGTCTCTGACTTTTTACCTGAATTTCAGGTTGTGATATA
>JAUWDC010000039.1 GCA_030608985.1 Desulfobia sp.
GATTGCGCAGAAAGATTGTATCCTGAGTTTTATAAAAAAGATGATGATTGACGTATTCGTAAAAAGCACTCATACGCCGCGGGAATCTTTTGTAACTACTTAATATTACTGGTGGCGATAATTCAAATCATGACTTTTCGCGAGTAAATCACGATTAATGGCGTCGTAAAAACTGAAGATAATTAGTAACTGTTCAGCTGCACCCCATATTCACGCGATCAGGCCGCCTCACATAGGTAAACTATAGCTTCTGCGGCCCGCTTGCACGAATCTGGAGCACATCTGAACAGTTACAGTCCGGTGGTTTTAGCAATTTTTCCGGGATGTCGCTGGATAGTTACGATAATTATTCATCTTCAGAGAATTCCGAATAATGTTCCTTCATACATTTGGGGCACACAGAATGACTAAACTGTGCCTCAGAATGCTCACCAATATAATGGTCCACCTGCTGCCAGTAGCCTTTGTCGTCCCGAATCTGCTTGCAAAAAGAACAAATCGGGATGATCCCCTGGAGTGCCTTAATCTCTTTAAGGGCTCCCTGAAGCTCTTTTATAAGTTTTTCTCTTTCCTCATCAGCCTCTTTTCGCTCGGCTATGCTTTTGCTTGCCCTGTCAAATATAACAAAAAGGGCCAGTAATAATGTCCCGGAAATGAGAGACAGGACAAAATAGACCTGCCCGAGCAGTGTATCAAGCCGGTCTTTTGCCTTTGAGATATCGTAATAAATCTCAAAAGCCCCGATAAATTCTTTGTCCCGAATTATCGGTACATATATTTCCAGGACATCAACTTTTACAACCCTGCCTTCAGCGGTTTTATGGTCTTTTTCAACGAGCTTTGTAAAATTCTGCCCTTTGGCGACAACATCCTTGAAATAACTTTTCTGGTTAATTACCCCTATATCCTTTTGGTTCGAGGAGAAAATAATCTCTCCACTGGCAAGAAAGAGTTTAATTTTTTCAATCTGAAACTCTTCTCTCAAATTCTTATCATGCTTTGTCATCATTGCCTGGACATCGCGACCTATTTCTTCTTTCTCATCCAGCCGAAACATGGAAACCAGATGAGTTGAAATCCGTACAGCTTCTTTTTCAGTATTCTCAATGATCAGACCTCTGAATTGAGGGCCGACAGACAAATAGAGGTATGTCGGTAGAACAAGAACCGCCGCAAACGATAGGCCGACAAAATATTTCAGGTAATTACTATGCATAACGACGTTCAATGATTTGTTTTATCGACAATTTTGCGGTTATCTTTTCACTCTCTTTATTCATTGTTTCCAGCCTCTTACATGAGGGAATACGTTACAATCAGGCATTTCCTTTCCCTTTCATGGAAACATCTCTTTTTTTGGCGAAATCCATCATCCTCTGTAATGGAATCAACGCCTTGCGGCGCACGGCCTCTTCGACAAGGATCTCATTGCCGCCAGACTCCAGGACTTCTTTAAGGTTCCGCAAACCATTCATGGCCATCCAGGGACATCGCATACAGCTCTCACAGGTAGCACTTACCCCTCCTGTTGGTGCTTCCAGGAATATTTTACTAGGAGATGCCTGTTGCATTTTGTAAAAAATACCCGGCTCGGTTGCGACAATGATTTTTTGTGCATCCATCACCTTGCTTGCATTGATAAGGGCTGTTGTGGAGCCAACAACATCTGCTATCTCAATGACTTCGGCAGGCGATTCAGGATGAACCAGCACCATGGCACCAGGGTATTTCAACTTCAGATTTCTGATACCCTCTGCCTTAAATCGTTCGTGAACAATGCAGCTCCCTGGCCAGATCAACATTTCCACTCCCGAACTCCTCTGCACATAGGAACCAAGATGTCTATCCGGCGCCCAGAGAATTTTCTTTTTGTTTTCAGCAAGATACTGAACAATTGGCAACGCTATCCCTGAAGTCACCACCCAGTCGGACCGTGCTTTAACCTCCACACTGGTATTTGCATACACGACAACGGTGTGATCAGGATGCTCATCACAAAACTTCGAGAAAGAATCCACCGGACATTCAATATCAAGAGAACAGGTCGCCCTTGGATCTGGCATTACAACCCGTTTTTCCGGATTTAATATTTTGGCTGTCTCTCCCATAAAACGAACACCGGCAACAATCAATGTTTGAGCTGGGTGTTCATTACCAAAGCGGGCCATTTCCAGGGAATCAGCAACAAAACCACCGGTTTCTTCAGCAAGTTTCTGGAGATCCGGAGATGTATAATAATGGGCAACCAGAACAGCATCCTGCTTTTGCAGCAGAGATTTAATATGGTCGATCAACTCTTCCCGTTCACCCGGAGCATACTCGGCTGTCTGCACACGCGCTGCCGCCTGGGCCTGTTCAACGAGTTCTTCTGCAAGGGCAGGAACATTCACATCATTTGCCGGTTCTATCTTTCCTGTTGTCGTCATATCCATTCCATCTTGATGTTTCTTGGCGATTTGTACTACATTGTGACTATTGCTTTAAAAATAAGACGAGATCACATTCTAAGCAAGAAAGAAATACTCTTCTACCAAAAGAGAGGGGAATGACTTTTGCGAATACGTCAATACTTACGGGCGCACATCCACCCAGTTATCCATATCGGCTGACTCAATACACGCGCAACAGGCCCGTAAAGCCGCAAGGCCATCCTCTCCCGGAACAGGATTCCCCCCCTTCCCCACTAGATAATCGATCCAGTCCCGCAGAAGTGGAACAATCGTACCGCCAAGCCCATCATGAGCTAATGATTCTATGTCGGCATGGTGAATAAATTCCAGTCGCCCGTGTATCTGGTCGGCATGGAGTTCACCGTCAATACCAACAAATTCATAACGGCCTGTTCTCGCCTTTCCTACCTTGCTTGAATCCACAGTGCCGATAACACTATTTTCCAACTCTAGCTGGGCTGTAAAAAGATCTTCCAGGTGGGGATTATGTATCTGAAATCTGCTTGCCCGAACTCTGACAATATCGAGTCCGGTAATGTAGCGGAGGGCATCAAACATGTGGATTGCCGTATGGAGGATGACGCCGGCCCCGGCCAGTCGGGGATCTTCAAGCCACTGCAGGGTCGAGGGCTCCAGCCTGTGACTGGCGGAAAAGCTGTACAGCTTTCCTGTTTTGAGGATATTTTTTTTCAGACCCTGGATGACGCTGTTATAGCGAAGGCTCTGGGCAACAGTGAGAGGAAGAGAGGCATTGTGAAACATTGTCACAATTTCAGTACCGGCAGCGACATCTGCCGCAAGGGGTTTTTCAAGAAGAAGTGCTTTCTCCGCAGCAACGCAGGCCGTAGCAATATCATGATTCAACATTGGCGGCACAACCGAAATAACCGCATCCACATCTTGGGCTGAAATCAGGTCTCTCCAGTCCCTATAATACCTGCAGTTCCACTCCTTTGCCTGATCTTTGCCAACTGCGGACCTCCTCGATATGGCAACCAGATCCAGATCAGGAAAATCATTTACAATATGGCGGGCATAGCGTGAGCCGTGTTTGCCTGTACCGATGATGCCTATTTTCATGGTCTAAAAAAATGCTTCATAGTCATCTATAAAAGTCTAGAACTATGTCTCCAAGAAACAATATGGATCCCGGTCTACGAACACATCGAGACCAAAACCATAGACAACAGCCGGGCAGCCCCCACAGACAGGCCGAATAGCGCAGGATGAGCAGGATGATGCTCCCTGTCGATATTTCCGGGCCTTTTCGCCATCATATATCTCTGCAATTGACTGCTCAAAAATATTGCCGATCAGGGAAGGAAGTTTTCGGCAGGCATGAACCTCACCGTCAGGCAGAGCCGCAATAAAATTAAATGCTGCGCCACATCCATGTCCGGCGCAGCCTCCAAACAAAGCCTGCCCCTGTTCAGATCGGGCAAGATTCAGGAGATTGTCTTTCAAGCTGATCACCGGGTTTTCAGTCGCGGCCTGCAGATATTCTTTCAAGAATTGCCGGTATTCATCCTGACGGACGGATAGCAGCTGCGCACCCTCTCCCACCATTGCCAGCCTGTTATAGGTAAACAGGTCAACTTTATCACGTAAACAATCTGCCAATGGCAGTACCTGGTCCATGTTGGCACGGGTCATGGTCAGCATCACCATGGAGTATATTTTCATCTCTTTAAGAAGCTCAAGAAAAGAAATAATACGATCAAAATGGCCCTCTCCCCGAATGTAATCATTGTGCTCAGCCAGTCCTTCCAGGCTCACCTGGTAGAAAACAGGCTCTTGTATGGCACATATCTCCTCCAGTTTCCGGCGCGAACAGGGATTACCCAATATCGCCGTCATCAGGTTGCGATCAACGGCCGCCTGGTAGAGCTCCAGAAAATTCGGATGGAGAAGAGGATTGCCGCCGGTAAAAGAAATCTGCCCCCTGACATTTCTTTCCAGGCAAAATGCCCGGAAATCATCAAGGATGGTAATCCCCTTGTCAAGGGGAAGAGTCGCCCGGCTGCTCCGGTCATAACAGTGGCGGCAATGAAGATCACAGACCTGGGTAATATGCCACTGCAGGGTGAAAACAGGTGATGAAAAAAAGCGATTGTCAATATTTTCGCCTTTGGGGAAATCGGAATCTCTCTCTATCCTTGATGGCGGTCGAAGCAGCAGTCCCAACCTGACAGCCCTGTCAATTGCACGATCAATAACACCTACCGCCACTCCACCTTCAGCTGCGACCTCTTCAACGGATAATTCGTCCGTAACAATTTTCAAGGCAAGCAGATCTGCCTCTACAGCCACCTTTTTCTTGACACGATCTCCATCAGGATCGCGCCATACCAGAACAGCTTCCGGTTCCGGCTTGACAGAATCTTCGGGATTAGCCTTGTCACTGTTCAGAAGAGACAACAGGTGTGACCAGGAAAGCTGCAGTAATTGCAGGGTGGGATTAACACAGAGTACTTCCACCTTATCGGGGATCTTCTTTTGGCCGCTCTGAGATACCTGAAAAAGGCTGAACTCAACCCGTGCCAGGTCCGGGATACATTCAGAAAGATCGAATTGTTGCCAATGCGATTCAAGAAATTTCGGAAATTGCTCTGGCGAGGGTCTATACGCAGAGTTTGCAAAAAAATTGGCCCAGGAGTCGGGATCGATATAGATTTTACAGGTTGGAAAAATATCTTCCGGTTGGCAGGGCCAGGATAATGTCATTTCAGTTATAAAACCCGGGATGAATAAAGAAATTCAGTGCAAACTGCACTGTTATTTGCTTCCGCTTCAGCCGCTGTCGCCAGCCTTCTTGGCTTTTTCTTCTTTGGCTTTTTCTTCAGCGTGTTCTTTTTCTTCTTCGGTGCTCACGGCACCTTTTTTGTCGGCGCTTCAGCCACTACCGCCAGTATCTTTCTCTACTTTTTCAGCGCTCACGGCGCTGTCATCTTTTGCGCTTCAGCCACTTCCACTGCCGCCTATGGCAGTCCCGCTGGTGAGCGGTAACCCTGTCAGCAAACTGGCAATACCAACACCTGCCAACAGTTTTTTTAGATCTTTTGTATCCATCTGTTTCCTCCTTTGTCATTTACACTCCTGAAAAAGACGCTCCCGGGCGGACGCCTTTCCAAGCTTAAAAAAAGACATTGGTTATTAATAGAGCGTTCCTATCAATAAGTCAAAAGATATAGAGACTTCCTTTCACTTATTTTGAGATTTCCAAAACAATACCACTACCCTAATAACCATGGTACTATGGGCGGCATGCCATCCATAACTCTGACACTCCCGAATATTCTAATTATTATCCTGGTTGCCGCCTTGTCCTGGCTCCTTTGCAGATCGTATACAAAAAAAAGAGGTAGCGCTCTTTCTTCACCTTCTGAAAAACGGACATCAACACAAAAATCAATGCAGGCACCAATATCAGGCTCTATCCTTTCCAATATAGACACGTACTCATCAAACAAAAACTCCTTCCAGGAAGACATTGAGACGTCATGTACCCTCTTTCTGAATATCCTTCACCGTGCCTTAGACTTGAACTCCGTTGCCCTGTTGAAAGGGGATCCTAAAAGCAGAAAAGTTTTCCTGAACAAAATTATCACGGAAGAAATGGATATTCTTGACGATACTGCTTCCCGTGAAAGCGGTATTTTCAATGTATTGTTCCAAGGGAATGTTGAAGTAAATGTATGCCCTGTTTCTCAACAGGTGGCCAATATCCCCTATTACCCTTCAAACAAGGGTGTCGGCAGTCTCTTGGCAATACATGTCCCTGATCATAATGACTTACAAGACACTCAAAATCCTTTCTGGATTCTTTCTATTGACCGTTTATCTGACCAGGAATGGACAGAGGAGGAACAAAAACTGCTCCGGCTTGCAGCCCGGAAAATAAGCAGGGAAATCTATCTTGGAGATCAACTCCTCGAGGCGGCCCGGCACACCAATGTTGTCAGCCGGCTGTATAATGCCATCAAGGGGTTAAACAGTGTATTGGAACTGGAAGAGACCTTTGATATTGCTATTGCCAGTGTGAATAAACTTGTGGATGCAGATTTTGTTTCTGTAAGCTTACTTCATGATAACGAACATACAATTGTCAGGGCAGATGGATACCAGGCTGAAGGCCTGAAAGGATGTAAATTTGCAAAAAACGATGGCTTGGTTGGCCAGGCAATCCAGACTAATCATTGGATGCCGCCAACATCATCCTATCCGGACCCTGCACCTGTTTTCTCCAAAAACAATCCCATTCCAGGCCTTAAATCTCTACTCATTGTTCCCTTGAGTCAGCCGGAGAACAACGCAATAGGTGCATTAACCATTGCCTCCAGACAAGAGGGAATGTTTGGCAGGGAGCAGCGCCATATCATGGAGCTTATCGGTGGCCAGATTGCGACAAAAATCGAACTGGCCCAGGCCCATGAAAAAATATATCAGATGGCCCTTACCGACGGCTTAACAGGTTTAAATAATCACCGTACGTTTCAGCTGGGCCTTGAGAATATGCTGGTCCGCGCCCGACGCCAGTCATCCTCAATTTGCTTGATTCTGTGCGACATAGATCACTTCAAAAAAATAAACGATATGCACGGCCATCCCTTTGGAGATCAGGTGTTGAAAAAGGTGGCAAAAACATTGAAGCAATCTGTTCGCCAGGTTGACCTGGCCGCACGATACGGTGGAGAGGAGTTTGCCCTGATTCTTGAGTCCTCTGACGAGGAAGGCGGTATTATCCAGGCTGAAAGGGTCCGCCAATCCATAGAAGAGCTGAGCTTCAGTTCCAAAGGAGAAAAAATTAGCATAACCATGTCTTTTGGTCTTGCATCCTATCACATTGATGGCGATAATAAAACAGAACTTATCGATCGGACAGACCAGGCCCTCTATTATGCGAAGGAATCAGGCCGCAATCGGACTGTTACCTGGTCGAACCTGCATTAATGAATAAGCATTTTTGACGTATTCACAAAAACTATAAATTAACCACAGAGGGCACAGAGACCACAGAGAAATCTTTTTATTACAAGTAGTTACCTCTGTGAACTCTGTGTGTTCTGTGGTGAGAAAAAGACTTTTTCCGGGTGCATCATTTTAAACTTTTAACCTGAAACCTGAAACCTGAAACCTGAAACCTGAAACCTGAGATCTAACACCCATGAGCGACGAAGCGAATAAAATTATCTACTCCATGATTGGAGTAAGCAAATATTATAATAAAAAATCTGTTCTCAACAATATCAACCTGTCATACTTTTACGGGGCAAAAATCGGTGTCCTTGGATTAAACGGTTCCGGAAAAAGTTCACTTCTCCGTATTCTGGCCGGCAAAGATACCGATTTTGAAGGAAAAACATCCATTTCCCCAGGGTTGACTGTTGGCCTCCTTGAACAGGAACCAGAT
>JAUWDC010000318.1 GCA_030608985.1 Desulfobia sp.
TTGCCTGTTTTTGTTGACAAGATACAACACCTGTAAGTAATGGAGAGAGGAAGGGGTAACGTTTTCTATTTTGTTCTCTATATTGTATCGCGGATTGATGAAAATAAAAATGAAAAAAGAAGAGGGGCCTTTCTGGTTGGAGTTGGAGGAAGAAGCATCTTTTGCTGAAACCTTTGATGAAGAGCTTTTTGAGCAGGAGTGCCGGGACAGGGCTGCAGGAAGAAAAGAGAGTGGCGATAACAGCCGGCAGGAAAAGCAGACAAAAGGTAGTATTTCCTCGCCTCAAAAGGAACTTGACCTGCATGGCTGTAACGGTCGTGAAGCAGAATTGCGAATTAAGAGTTTTATTCAGGCCTGTCGACATGAGCGATTGGCTATGCTGCGCATCATTACAGGGAAAGGGCTTCACTCTTCAGGGGCTCCTGTCTTGCCTGATGTTGCAGAGCACAAGCTCTATGAGCTTAAAGAAAAAAAGATTATCACGAGTTTTTACTGGGAGAAAAAATATAAGAGTACCAGTGGTGCGCTTATTGTTTTGCTGTAACGTCACATTCGATTTTCCCATTGAACGCGGCTGGCGTATTCTGAAGCATAAATAAAAATCCCCAAGACTCTGGAGTGAGAGTCTTGGGGAATAGGTTGATTTTTCTGGAAAGCCAGGAAAAATTAATAGATGTCCAGGTACTTGTTGAGTTCCCAGTCAGTGACAGCTGTGCGGTAATCATCCCACTCGGCTTCTTTGCCGGCAATATATTTTTTAAAAATATGGTCGCCAAGAGTCTCTTTGGCAATCGGGTTGGCTTTGAACTCCTCCAGAGCTTCTTCGAGACTGCCCGGCATGCTGGCGATGCCAGCGGCATCTTTTTCGTCAGGAGTCATGGCAAAGATATTGATGTCCGTTGATTTTGGTGGAGTCAGTTTGTTTTTGATGCCGTCAAGTCCGGAATTGAGCATCATGGCAGAAGCCAGGTATGGGTTGCAGGCTGGGTCAGGGCAGCGAACTTCTACACGGGTGCCAAGACCGCGAGATGCGGGAATACGGACCAGGGCGGAACGGTTGGACGCTGACCAGGCAACATATACCGGAGCTTCATAGCCTGGCACCAGTCGTTTGTAAGAGTTAACCAGTGGATTGGTTACTGCGGCAAAGCCACGGGCATTTTTGACTATTCCGGCAATGTATTGATAGGCAACCTCGCTCAGTCCGCCTGGATCACTGGTATCTTCAAAGGCATTGGTGTCGTCTAGGTTGAACAGGGACTGGTTGGTGTGCATACCTGAACCGTTTATGCCAAAAATAGGTTTCGGCATAAAGGTGGCGTGCAGGCCGTATTTTTTGGCAACGGCTTTTACAACCCATTTGAAGGTGACGGTGTTGTCGCAGGCTGTCAGGGCGTCAGCATATTTGAAGTTAACTTCGTGCTGGCCTTCGGCAACTTCGTGATGAGATGCTTCAATCTCGAACCCCATGTCCTCCAAGGTTTCAATGATTTCACGTCGACAGTCAGAGCCGAGATCTTCAGGGTCAAGAGAAAAATAACCAGCAGTATCATTGGTGATGGTAGTGGAGAGACCGTCTTCGTCTCGTTCGAACAGGAAGAATTCTGCCTCGGTGCCGATGTTCATAGTAAAGCCCATCTCTCTGGCAGCAGCCAGGCTTTTTTTCAGGGCAATACGAGGGCAGCCTGCAAAAGGAGTTCCGTCAGGAAGATGTATGTCGCAGATAAGGCGGGCAGCGGCGATGCCATCTTTATTCCTCCAGGGGAGGACTACAAAGGTGTCAAAGTCCGGCTTGAGGAACATGTCGGATTCGTCAATGCGGGCAAAGCCGTCAATGGATGAGCCGTCGAACATGATTTTGCCGTCCAGTGCTTTTTCCAGCTGGCTGCGGGGAATGGCAACATTCTTCTGGAAACCGTTTACGTCTACAAACTGCATCCGGAAGAAATTAATGTTTTGCTCTTCAACAATTTTAAGGATTTCGTCTCTAGTCATGTTTTTTTCTCCTTTTATCATGAGAATGGTGAGTGGATTTAGAAAATATTCGGCTTGATGTCAAATTACTGCTAAAACCACCGAAATGTAAATGTTTGGCATTGTTTCATAGTCGTGCAGATAAGCGCAGACTTCGAGCAGGCCGCTGAATCTATAGCTGGCTATGTGAAGTGGCCTGATCGTATGAATATGGGACAATGCCAAACATTTACTGGATTTGTATGCCTGGACTGAAGTGTGTTATAGCAGAAAAGCTGTGTCTATCACTTTCGTTCAATTTTGGCACATGTTTTTTATCGTTTTACAAAATTGTAATACTTAGCTTTTATTGTCCTTCATGTATGATCTACTGAGATGCAAAAAGAAGCGCCTCTTCGATTTCTTTCTGAAATATTTCATCATTAATGAGGAGGCCATTTTTGTCTCGAACATAAAACACATCGACTACCTGGTCTCCTTTGCTCCCTATTTTTGCCCGGTAGGTGCTGATCCCAAAATCTAACAGGGTGTGTGTGATGTTGTATAGCAGGCCAATTTTGTTACTGGCGTATACTTCCAGGACTGTGTAATTTTCTGATGCCTGGCAGTCAAAAATTACTCTTGTTTTTGGTCGACGCCCTGGTTTTGATTTTCTGCGGGTCACTGGTTTTAATTTCTTGGCAAGTCGGTGGGTGAGGCCAAGTCGAAGTTGAACGGCCTTGTCCAGGTCGTCATTTAAGGCCTCCCAGTCCTGGTCTTCAAAGTTTTTG
>JAUWDC010000145.1 GCA_030608985.1 Desulfobia sp.
CCATGGAAAGGTCAAGTGGTTGAATTTCTTCAGAATCAGCGAAAATTTGGAGAGTAATCGAAAGTTTTTGGACAATATTCAAATTTGTTTTAGCATCGCCGGTTATTTTTTCAGGATCGACAAGCAGATTCACAATGACATCCGCTCCACCCTGATGAAGATGTCTGGCAACAACAAAAGCATCTCCCCCATTGTTTCCTGGTCCAGCAAAAACAACTACCTTCTTGCCTTCAGGGCTGCCGTACCGCTCGATAAGCATGTCACATGTTTTTCGCCCGGCATTCTCCATGAGAACAATACCAGGGATCCCGAATTCATTAATAGCGGCACTATCTAAATTCCGCATCTGGTGTGCGAGAGCAAGCTTCATGATATTCTCCAGCTTGGGACAGAAAAGACTCACAATCATTGTAACTATTCAGCTGCACTCCATCTTCGCCCATTTCGACCTGCTCGAATAGCACAGGTAAGCGAAGCAAAGCAGAGACTCCGAGTATGCTTCGCACGCAGAAATGAACGAATATGAAGCACATCTGAACAGCTACAGTACGGAGATAAAACTAATTTGCAGCCCATGCTGAATAGTTACCAATCATTAATAGTATATCATTATAGTTCTACAAAGAAAAAAACAGAAACCTTTTTATATTATATCTCTTATAATACCTTGACTTTGAGAAGATATTCCGAATACTATGCAACGTCTTTATTACGGGTTTATTGAAGTCTGATCATATCATTATCTCCCAGATATATTTCTTCATTTCATTTTATCTGGGTTACGACGGAGGAATCTATGCAGGATATTAAACAAATTCGAAACATTGCCTTATTTGGCCATGGAAAATGCGGTAAAACATCTTTGGCCGAAGCCATGCTTTTTACCGCAGGCAAAACAAATCGACTTGGTAAGGTAGATGATGGATCCTCTGTTATGGATTACGAGCCGGAAGAAATTCAGAGAAACATGTCTATCAGCTCCTCTTTTAACAATTTCAGCTGGAAGAAACATCAAACTTTCTTAATCGACACACCCGGTGATGATAATTTTATAAATGATGCAAAATTTACCAGCCGTGTTGCTGACAATGCAGTTTTTATTGTTGGTGCTGTCCTCGGTGTTAAATACCAGACCGTAAAAATAGCTGGCTATGTTAAAGAGGCCGGTCTTCCTTCCATCATCTGCATTAACAAAATGGACAGAGAAAGGGCCAACTTTGACAAGACTATTTCAGAAATTAAAGCACAAGTACCACTAGAGGCTGCGGTATGTTACCTTCCCATCGGCGCTGAGGAAGATTTTAAAGGTGCTGTCGACATTATCCAGGGGAAAGCGTATCTTTTTGATAAAAACGGTACAGTGAAAGAAGGAGAAATACCTGCAGATATGGCTGATGCCGTTGAAGTCGCCAGAGAAGAACTCATGGAGCAGGTAGCCGAGACAGACGATGATCTTATTGAAAAATTCCTTGAGGAAGGAGAGCTTACTTCCTCTGAGTTATTAGAGGGCCTTAAAAATGGAATTAAAGAAGGGAAATTATGTCCTGTCATTCCTTGCTCTGCGACAGGAAACTTCGGCACAGAACTTATTCTTAATGCCATTAACGATCTGCTGTGTTCACCAGCAGATAGACCTGCCCAGGTAGGAACGAAACCTGGCTCTGATGATCTGGTTGAAATGGAGCCTTCTCTCGATGCCCCTTTCTCTGCTCTCGTTTTTAAAACCATGGCAGATCCTTATGCAGGGCAGCTCACCATTTTACGCGTATTTTCCGGTTCACTTAAAGGAGATACCTTTTTAAATGCCACCAAGAAAAATTCAGAAAAATTCAACCAGTTATTCCTGATGGAAGGAAAAGATACCACTACTGTTGACAATGCTGGACCAGGAATGATCGTTGCCATTGCCAAACTAAAAGACACTTCGACAGGTGATACCCTCTGTGATCAGGGTTCTCCAATTGTTTATGACGGATTGACTCCAATAGAGCCTGTTATGTCTTTTGCAGTTACTACCAGCAAAAAGGATGATGAGGATAAACTTTTTTCATCGATCACCAAGATGCTTGAGGAAGATCCAACGTTAAGACTGACGAGGGAACTACAAACCAAGGAAATTCTTCTTTCCGGTGTTGGCCAGATGCATCTCCTGATTTTAGGAGAAAAGATAAAACGAAAATTTGGTGTTGAGCTTGAACTTCATGTACCTAAAGTACCTTACAAAGAAGCTATTAAAGGGAAAGCAAGGGTACAAGGCAAGCACAAGAAACAATCAGGTGGACGAGGACAATTTGCAGACTCATGGATTGAAATGGAACCTTTGCCTCGCGGTGGTGGTTTTGAATTTGTCGATAAAATCGTTGGTGGTGCCATTCCCAAACAGTATATTCCTGCAGTCGAAAAAGGTATTATTGAGACCATGGCAAAAGGAGTTGTCGCCGGCTATCCCATGGTAGATGTTAAGGTAGCATTGGTTGATGGCTCATTTCATGCGGTCGACTCTTCTGAAATGGCCTTTAAAATTTCCGGTTCCCTGGCATTCAAAAAGGCTGTCCAAGAGGCGAATCCAGTTCTTCTTGAACCTATTATGGACGTCTCAATACTCATACCCAAGGAATGTGTTGGTGATGTTATCGGTGATTTGAATAGTCGTCGTGGCAAAATTATGGGTATGGACTCTGAAGTGAAAGGTGAAATTGTTACCGCCCAGATTCCCATGGCGGAAATTCTGGAATATGCACCTGATCTTATTTCAATTACCGGAGGCAGGGGAACATACAGTTCTGAATTCTCACACTATGAAGAACTCCCGGGTCAACTGGCAGAAAAGGTTATAGCCGACGCCAACAAAGAAGAATAACACGATTGTGAAGAATAGTTATACCTGTGCAATACTCACAGTCAGCGATAAAGGGTCGCGAGGTGAAAGGCAAGATACCAGCGGCCCTCAACTTCGACGCCAACTCACTGAGTCTCATTTTACAGTAAGCGCCATGGAAATAGTTCCTGATAATCAGGAGGCTATAATTTCCGTATTTACACAATGGGCGGATCAGGACAATATAGACCTTATTGTATCCACAGGTGGAACCGGCGTCAGCCCCACCGATGTTACCCCTGAAGCAACTCAATCAATTCTTGATAAAGAAATCCCAGGTATTGGCGAGGCTATGCGCACGGCAAGCTTCGCCAAAACAATGAATGCTGTCTTATCCCGTGGTATTGCTGGAATCAGAAAACAAAGTCTGATTATCAACCTGCCAGGCAGTGAAAAGGCTGCGCGGGAAAATCTTGACGTTATACTGCCCTGCCTGCAGCACGCGCTGTATAAGATTAAAGGGGGAATGAAGGACTGTGCAGAATGTAGCACAAAGTAAATTGTTGGAAAATTACGCCTAACCCTTTCTCCTGTCCGGGAAATATCCTGAAAGCTCAACAACGTGATCCTCACCTTCATCACTGGCAGCTATCTCGCCAATAATATGGGCAGACTCTCCCAGGGCACTTAATTGCTGCATCACGTCATCAACAATTTTGGAATTGACAACAATCACCATACCGATTCCACAGTTAAAAGTCCTGCACATCTCATTTGCAGGGACATTTCCCTTCTCCTGTAGATAACCAAATATAGGCTGCACCGGCCAGCTTCCCTTGTTAAGAATAGCTTTGCAGCCTTTCGGGAGAACTCGAGGAATATTGTCAACAAAACCTCCGCCTGTAATATGGACAATTCCGCGGATCTGAAAATTTTTAATCAGGTTTAACAAAGGTTCAACATAGATACGTGTGGGTTTCAAAAGCTCTTCACCCAGAGTACACCCTAATTCTTCAATATGATCAGAAACGGTATGTCCTAGTTCCTCAAAACAAATCTTGCGAACAAGGGAATAGCCATTACTATGGATGCCACTGGATGTTAACCCTATAATCTGGTCCCCAACTTTAATCTCTGATCCATCAATAATTTTATCACGTTCAGCAATGCCTACAACAAAGCCGGCAAGATCATAGTCTCCTGGCTGATACATGCCGGGCATTTCAGCAGTTTCCCCGCCAATCAGTGAACATTTAGCAATTTCACACCCTTTTGCGATTCCTTTTACAACATCAATGGCAACCTCAGTATCAAGCTTACCAACCGAAAAATAATCAAGGAAGAACAAAGGCTTCGCCCCAGAGACAATGACATCATTGACACACATGGCGACAAGATCAATACCTATGGTATCGTGCTTCTTGCAGAGGGCTGCGATTTTAAGTTTAGTCCCCACACCATCTGTAGAGGAAACCAATACCGGCTCCTTGTAGCGATCACCGCCCAGGGCAAAAAGGCCTCCAAAGCCGCCAATGTCTGTTAATACGCCACGTTGAAATGTCGCAGAAACAAGAGGCTTTATCTTATCAATAAATTCATTTGCCTTATCAATATCAACACCAGATTCAGCGTATTTGGAACTTTTAGACTGGCTCATAAGTCGTAACTATATAATTAAATTAAAAAATGAGTGTTATTTTACGGTATAAAAAAACAGGTGACTAAGTAGATGTGAACCTTCACTTATTACAATTTCACCAGAAAAAGTCAATCTGTTTCTAGTAGTTACAGTATTATTATTCCTATTATTGTGTATTGATTTCAAACGAGGAATCAGGTATTTTGTCGCCATGAAAAAAGAAGAAAAGAGTACTCTATCCATATATGTTGCCATTATTGTTTTTAGCTGGCTGCTTGTTTCTTTTTTTTTTACAAGACGGCAAATCACCTTCCTGAGGAATACCTCTTT
>JAUWDC010000098.1 GCA_030608985.1 Desulfobia sp.
GTCGCTGCCACAATCTCTCAGCTTCTTTTTAACGATGACAGGGCTGAATTATGCAGGGTCTTTATTGTTAACAGGCGTCAGATTACCAGTGTCCTTGAAAGGGCCAGGGAAGAAGGGAAGCTCATCCCAAGAGGCATACACGGAGACCCTAAGCTTACCAACATTCTTTTTGATAGTGAAAGCGGCAGGGCAGCCAGCCTGATAGATCTCGACACAGTGAAACCTGGACTTATCCATTATGATATTGGAGACTGCCTTCGTTCCTGCTGTAACCGGTCAGGGTCAGAGGAAGGCGATGATCTGGAGCAGGTAGGTTTTGATGTAGACATCTGTCGCTCTATGTTGCAGGGCTATCTTTCTGTAGGAGCCGAGATGCTGTCAGCTGCTGACTATGATTACCTTTACGAGGCTATACGCCTTATCCCCTTTGAACTTGGGCTGCGGTTCTTTACCGATTATCTTGAGGGGAATGTGTATTTCAAAACATGCGATGTAGAGCAGAATTTACGGAGAGCACTTGTCCAGTTTCGTCTGGTTGAGAGTGTTGAACAGCAGAAGGATGAAATTTGCGGCATTATCAGTGAGCTGCGTTACCGCTTCTAAGTAACAAAAATATTTTTTGACCACGAAAAGCACGAAATTTTTAAAAAGAATGTTTAATTTTTTTTCGTGGTGTATTTTTGTATGTTATTTTTAAAATAGAAGTCGGCCCTGGTTATTGTGCTGAATACTTGCTTACATTTTCAAGATGTTGTCTGCATACTCCACAGCTTCAAGATATCTTTTGTACACCTCTCCTGTCTCGACGCCGAGTTTTTGTAGTGATTCCTGACAGTCCTCTTCACAGCCCTTTTCGTAGGATATCACCGCCTCAAGAAATGGAGCCATGGGTCCAGTCTGCTTGATCAAGGCCTCTTTTATCTCTTCGTTGATGGGTAGTTTTTCCATTAAATATTCCATGTCGGCATCAAGCATTGCGTCAATGAGAGAGAAGAGACCCAAGATGAAAATTTCAGAGGGGTGGGCCTGCAGGGAACTGTTTTCTGCCAGCAGCTCACAGAATTTTGCGCGAATGACCGCCAGGCGCAAAAGCTCATCTGGTTTGTCCGAAGCAATTTCCGAAACAATTACCAGCATGGCAAAGCGCCTGACTCCCTCTTCACCAAGATAAACAATGGCATGAGATATCGATTCAATTTTGTTGATCAAATAGAAATATGCTGAATTAATATAGCGGAGAAGCTTGTAGCTCATCCCCACATCAGAAGAAATAATTTGTTCGAGTTTTTTGGCGGATGTACTTTTTTGGCTGATTTCGGCAAGGAGGTTAATAAGGTTGACTTTGGCTGAAGCAATTTCCTTAATCTGCATTACTTCAGGCTTGCCGAAAAAGAAGCCTTGAAAGTAGGTAAAGCCAAGTTTTACGGCAAGATTAAATTCTTCATGGGTTTCGACTTTTTCCGCCAGGAATTTAAGGTTGTAGCTCTTCAGCCGGTATAAGATTTTTTGAATTTCATCAATAGGGCTTATCCTGAAATCAATCTTGATAATATGGGCAAGCCGGATGAGAGGCTCGAATTTTTTGTGAAAAACAAAATCGTCAAGGGCAAGGATGTAGCCTTCATTCCTGAAGGCACGGCAGGCACTGATTACTTTTTTGGTCGGTTCAACATCTTCAAGGACCTCAATGACGATTTTGGTTTTGGGAAATGAGAAAGGGGCATTACTTTCGATTAAATCCTGGGTGAAGTTAATAAAACAGGGTTTAAAGCCGGAAATCTTTTCTATCCCTTCTGTGATAAAGGCACTGGTCAAAACGCACGACGTAGCCTGGTTGCCATCAGTATCTTTCAGCTGTTGGGCCGCCTTGCTTCGAAACAGCAGTTCGTATGCATAGACGCGTTTGTTGAAGTTAAATATCGGTTGCCTGGCAATATATACGTCAATCACTCTGTATGTCCTCTTCCTTTACGGCATTTTCAGTGAAAAACAGTCAGGATAGTCTGTTAGATTAAGATGTACGTGTTGTTTGCGGTGTGATGATTGTTACAGGGGGCGAAATCTCAATTTCCCTGAATATCCCGTTTTACAGGATAATATGTAGGTATGGTATAGGTATTTTTTTTGAAAGTCAAAAAATGAGGAAAAATAGCAATTGCTTTAGAGTATGTGTTCGCGTACTCTCATAGTGTCTGCCTGGAATCTCTTTAACCTTCCTCAATTTGCCTCCGGAACCGATCAATCTGGTCGTCCCGAATCTTTTTCATATCCAGGTGGTAAATGTCTTGAGGGAAAAGCAGTTCGGCAACCCCGGAGTCAAAAATGCGTTTTACTTCGTATTCATCGTGAGACACCTCCCGCTGGTAAATATAGTTGAGATAGCTTTCATAGGTGTGGACGATGAATTCCACCCGCATGCCACCAAGCCTGGCAAAGAATTTCAGCATGGCCGTTTTGGAGGAGCTGCCGGTATTTTTCTCCTTCCTGTGGCCGCTGCCGGCAAGGGAGTCTGATACATCCTCCAGTGCCATAAAGGAGCGTGCTTTTATAGCGCTTCGTGTCAGGTGTTTCTGGAAGGTATTCACATCCTGTACGGTCTCCAGAACTCCCATCAGGCCCAGTTCATCATCAACCGCAATCGCCGGGTTTTCTTCCCCCTTACGCAGCAGCTTGAGAACCTTGGCCTCAGGGGCTTTTTTTCTGATAGAGACGTAGATCGGAATTTCATTGCCGTTGGTGCCAAAGCGCCTTCTTTTTATCAGGGTAAGCTTCTGTCCTTTTTTCGGGTGTACCCGCTCCGCCTCCTGCCTGCTGATTATCCTGTAACTGCGGCATGCGAACTGCTCCGGCTCATGATTGCTGAGGAGGTAGACGATTTCCAGCTCACCTATCTTGGCGGTTTTGCTCCAGACATATTCATTCAAAAAGTCAAGAAACAGGTAAAATTTACTTTCTATCTTCGTTTCCCTCTCTCTCTGATCTATGGAGCCGGCAAGGTTCATCAGCACGAGCTTGCGTTTTGCCTCAAAACGGGCCTTCTGGTGATATCGGTCGTCAAAAACAATGAGAAGCAACTCTGCCGGGCTGCTGGTGGCGTCAATTTCGTTCGTCATCTCTATGTGGGAACTGTATGGAGCTAACACTTTATTTCGCAAATAACGAATTACACCGTCGGCAGTGCGGGAATAATTGTTGAGGGTAGACACAATCTCTCGCTCATTTCCTTTTATGCCGAACATGTTGCCAAGAAGCATGCTGCTCCGGTGCTCCATTTCTGTCCGGCGACCGGTGTCTTTGAGTAATTCTTGAATGGCAGAGAATGATGGGACATCAAGAAAATCCAGAACCTGATTACGTAAAATTCTATACTGCGTGATCATTTCTCTGCTGCTTAGTTTCTGGACCATCTCTCGGCTTGTCTTGGAGAATGTGGAAAAATTGAGTGGTGATTTTTCCAGACTGGCAAAAGGTCCATGCTGGTTAAGCAGGAGAAACATTGTGTTTTGTGATTCTGTCATCATGTCATTGCGATAAAATTAGCGAAAACAGAGTGGAAATCTCGTTTTGTTTGCTGATTATATTTTTGAGCATCCTTAAGGATATGGCTGTTATTTATTTCTTTCCCGGGGATGGATGAGAGCCAGTTTCTGTCTTCTGCAAGCCAGGTGGCCACATCATCCGGATGAGCGGCATGATTATCAAACTGCATGCCAATAATATGTGGCCTGTCTGCTATGGAAAAGGCTTCGACCTGGCATTCGGCAGATGTTGCAAGTATATGGAAATGGCGAGGCACAGGAGGAATCACTGCATACCCATGCCATTTAAAAAGTAAGGGATGAGGGTCAACCCCCTTAAAAACAGGGTGGCTTTTGCCATTCCCTGTAAGATGGCCATTAGTAAAGCCGATGCTGTGACAGAAATTGGGTGCAATCCTGGCTCCAAGAGCTTCAGCTATGAGCTGATGTCCCAGGCAGATGCCTAGGCAGGGGCGGTTACTGTCCAGCCAGTTGCGTATAGCATTCTTTTCCTCTCGCAGGAAGGGGAACTCGTCCTCCAGATCAACATTAGGGCCACCGCCCAAGATAATGAGTGCATCATATAAGGACAGGCCGGGGATGGGTTCTTGCCACACCTTTATGATGTCCAGATGGGCATTGCGCTTCAGCGCCGCTGTCTGGAGATGCTGTCCCGGACCCTCCCAGTCGACATGTTGAAAAACACAAATATGTTTCGTCATAGTCTTTTAAAAAAAGTGGGGCGCTTTGAATAGTATCAAGCGCCCCTTTTAATTGCATTATAAAAGTTGTGTGGTCAAGGGCTTAAAAGGAAAAGCTCATTGAAACACCACCAAAGATGATATCTTCATCGCTACCGGGATTGCTTGCTTCGAATTCATCTTCAGCATCACTGCTGAGAGGGAAAGAATAATAAAGCTCAGGGGTAATGGAAAAGTACTCGCTGATTGGGAAGGTCATAGAGGCAGATAAAACTCCATCATGCAGCGCCTCATAAGCATCCCTGCTCGAATCGGTCAACGTACCTTTGTCAGCATCGTAATAGCTGGCTTTGGCGCCAAGATCAAGGCTCAGCTTTTCTGTTATAGGAATTGAGTGGGAGATGTCCAGAGTCACATAATACCCTCTGTAGTTAGCAATTTCGTTATAAATGGTTAATGTTGGTGACAGTATGGTGTCAAGGCTGACACCGGCATACACTTCCTGTGAATCTTCCGCGGCGTCCAAGGCATAATAGATATAGCCAAGAGAGTAGCCAAACATGCCATAGGAACCATCATAAGAAAGGGTCAGATCTGTTTCGTTCCATTTGTTGGTATCGCCCCCGCCAAATTCATTATCATCGAGCTCTGTGTCCAGGTTTCCCCATAAGTTCATGGCAAAACCCTTATAGCCAACTGTCATAGAGGGCTGAATGACGATGCTGTCGTCGCTGAAAATCCAGCCGCGCCAGACATAATCGCTGTACGCGCCGACGGTGAGGTCGGTAGTAGGTTTTTCTTCTTCTGCAAAAACCGGGGTGGCAGCTATTCCTATAGATAGTGCCCCTATGGCCAGGGTGACTGTAAGCTTTCTGCATCTCTCTTTCATAACATTCTCCTTTTCTCATATAATTGTTAAGTTGACGCCCGGATCTTTCCCTTTCCTGGCGCTTTATAGATATTTCTGAAAAATTATTTTGTAACCAGGAAATCAGCGTAGGCGGTTGCTCCATGCTCGCCAATGTCAACGCCTTCTCTTTCTTCTTCTTCACTTACTCGTAGGCCAATAGTCATTTTGATTATAGTGAAGACAATAAAGGCAACTCCGAAAGCCCAGACAAATGCTGCGCCAATACCGATGAGCTGAGTCATAATAATTTTACCTGTGGTGCCACCCATGTTAAAGAGGCCTGCTGCCAGGGTTCCCCAGGCGCCGCAAACACCATGCACCGATACAGCACCCACCGGATCATCAATATGCATGCGATCTATGGCATAAACAGAAATGACAACCAATATTCCGGAAACAATTCCAATGATAATAGAGCTGGTTGGGCTGACATTGGCACATCCTGCAGTAATACCAACCAGTCCGGCTAAGGCACCGTTGAGGCTCATACCGATATCAGGCTTTTTGAACATTATCCACGAGGTGATCATGGCCAGAATGGAACCAGCCGCTGCGGCCAGATTGGTATTAACAAATATCATGGCA
>JAUWDC010000081.1 GCA_030608985.1 Desulfobia sp.
TTAAAATATTTACAATTAAGCGACTTCGAGGTCAAATTTTTTCCAACGGTACACAACCGGAGCAGAGTTAATCTCTTTGATCCCTTTGAGGATACGTTCCTTAAGTTCTTCTTTGCTGGAGACTCGAATATGACGCAAAAAAGTGCGCGCCATTTTTGAAAAAGCCGTTTCAATTAAATTTAACCACGAGCCATGTTTGGGCGTATGCACATACACAAACCGACCGGGCCGGGATGCGAGATACTTCATAGTTTCCTTTGAAATATGTGCCGAATGATTATCCAAGACGACACGAACAGTATTCTCTTTGGGGTAGTAGGCGTCAAGCTCCTTGAGCAATTCAATAAACTCTCTACTGCGATGCCGATCGTGTACTTGCGCTATTATTTTTCCGGTATGCAAATCAAGGGCTGCGAGTATAGACACAGTACCCAGTCGTTTATACTCATAGTCTCGACCTACACTCTTGTGCTTCCCCGGTTTTGGCGGCAAGTCAGGGGCAACGTTGTTGATGGCCTGGACCCCAGGTTTTTCGTCAACAGATACAGTGATCATCCCGGGGTGCATGTTGCCGGCTGGCGCTTGATAGTTTTGGAGATTGACCTCTTGGTAGACCATGAGCACTTCCTGCATTTTTTGCTCAAAATCAGGATCTCGTCGTTCGAGGTAATATTTTATTTTATGAGGCTGTAGTTCATTTGATGAAAGTATTCTCCAGACAGTCGCCTTGGCTGCTTTTGATAAAGACGGGTGACCTGCAGGCGGAGCATTCTTGCGAGTATGCTTGGCAAGTTCGCTATAAGTCCAGAGCTCAGCGGCCAAGCCATGGTCTTTTGGCTTTGTGCAGGCCAGATTGATCACCCATGTTTTTGCGGCATCATCGATTGTCGGATTAAAAGGCCTGTGATAATAATCCTTAAGCCCCGCGTCGGCTCCAGCTGCCAACGCTTTGTCTATACATTTGTAAATAGTGGGCCGACTTACATTGGCCAATTTTTGTATTTGTGAGATTGGAATCTCATCTGCATAATGGAGCAGGACTTGGGCCCTTTGCACTTCTCGCAAAGGGGCTTTTCGAGAAGTGCTGAGTTGCTCAAGTTTAAGTTGCTGCTCAATTGTTAATTTTAATTTTGCTCGTTTGGTTTTGCGTGCCATGGCTACCTCTGCTGTTTCTTAGCATAGTAGCCAAACCTTAAGCAAATGTAAATATTTTATTGAAACTAAATACTAGATATAGTTCTGTTCAATTCTGGTTTTTTTGAACCTCCTAACTCATTGCACCACAACGATTTAGGGTATATGCACGATACAACCCCTACATAAACTTGCCCCCCATCTCCCCTTTTACTACCACAAAAACAAGGTTATCCTTGACAACCTGGTTAAGCTGTTCTATTTTCTCCCCTGTAAATGAATACCAATTCAGTAATAATACGCGCAATTTTTAAGAATTTCGTTAAATTCTTTATCTACTAACCCAACATTAGAGGAGAACAAAGATGGGCGTAAAAAAAATTCTGTCTATCACCGCTCTTGCAGTCCTGACTGCCGGCACCTGCTGGGCTGAAGTACCTGCCGACCATGCCGACATTGAGGGGCCATTCAATACCCCCATGGAAGTTACTGCGACATGCCTTGAGTGCCATGAAGATGCTGCAACAGAAGTTATGGCCACCAGCCACTGGACCTGGAATATGGAGCAGGAAATTGCTGGCAAGATGGTCAAACGTGGTAAAAAGAACGTACTGAACAACTTCTGTATTTCAGTAAATTCAAACTGGCCCCGCTGCACAAGCTGCCATGTTGGCTATGGCTGGAAAGATGCAAGTTTTGATTTCAGTGACCCAACCCGTGTTGACTGTCTGGCCTGCCATGACACAACAGGTACCTATAATAAGGGAAAAGACGCTCCTTCCGGTGCTGGAATGCCGGCCGGCTATACCGGTAATCCAAAATTCGACAAAAAACCTGTTGACCTGGTAAAGATTGCCCAAAATGCCGGCGCGCCGAACCGCACCAATTGCCTTAACTGTCATGCAGTCGGCGGCGGCGGCGATAACGTCAAACACGGTGACATTGATCAATCTCTCATCAACCCGACATCAGCAATTGATGTCCACATGGGCGTTGACGGCAATGATTTCACCTGCAACGAGTGTCATGCTGCTGAAGGACATAAAATCCCTGGGAATTCCATGATCGTTTCACCTGCCGGCAAATCAGACGTCAACTGTACAACCTGCCATGACGAACCCCATTCCAGTGCTAAAATGGGTGGTGTGCTGAACAAACACACCAAAAAAGTTGCCTGTCAGACCTGTCATATCCCTGTATTTGCAAAGAAACATGCCACCAAGATGACCTGGGACTGGTCACAGGCCAAAAACCCGAAAGACCTTCCTGAAGATAAACGCGTGATCAAAGAGCACGGTCACAAAGTATATATCGCCAAGAAAGGTAAATTCACCTACGAAGACAATGTTGTACCCACCTACGCATGGTATAATGGTACTGCAGGTGCCTATGAATTAGGGCAAAAAATTGATCCAAACAACGTCACTCAACTGAACTACCCATTGGGTGACAGAAATGATGCTAACGCAAAAATCCACCCATTCAAGATCCATAAAGCTGTTCAAATCTATGACAACCAGAACAACTACCTGATTACTCCAAAAGTTTGGGGTCCGAAAAAGGATCCGGATGCCTTCTGGGTCAACTTTGACTGGAACAAAGCCGCTGCTGCAGGTATGAAAACTTCAGGTCTCGAGTACAGCGGCAGCTACGATTTTACCAAGACAGAAACCTATTGGCCGATTAACCACATGGTAAGTCCTGCTGATAAGGCCCTGCAATGCATTGACTGCCATGGTGACAGCCAGCGTCTTGACTGGAAGAGCCTCGGCTATGACATGGATCCCATGGCTGCCAAAAAAGCAAAGATCCGAAAAAAATTGACCCATTAAATGTAGCAACTGTCTCATAAAAATCATGGGACAAAATAAGCCAAAACCCCATTCCTGTTAATGACAGGAATGGAGTTTTGTGTTATAGAGCTTTGTTATGAAAACGATGCTCACAGCCTTTTCATCTTCTGTTGGGAAAAAATTGCTGATGGCCTTTACAGGCATCCTGCTCAGTCTTTTTCTCATTGCCCACGCCATAGGAAACTCAACCACTTTTCTTGGCCTTGACGCATTTAATTCATATGCAGAGCATCTCCATTCACTTGGTTGTCTCATCAGTCTGTTCGAAATAGGACTGCTTCTAATTTTTCTGATTCATGTGTCTGTAGCTATCATTCTTTTCTTTCAAAACCTCCAGGCCAGATCTACCCGTTACCAGGTACAGAAATCCTCCGGCGGCCGGACACCCGGTTCCCGCACCATGCCATATACCGGACTTATCATCCTCATATTCATTATTGTTCATCTTGGGGATTTTCATTTTATTGAAAAAACAACGACAATAGGTGTTCTTGTCAAAGAGACATTAAGCCGGCCTGTTATCAGTCTCTTTTACATTGTTGCCATGGCTGCACTTATTCTTCATATCAGTCATGGATTCTGGAGTTTTTTCCAAACACTGGGTATCAATCATCCCAAATACAATTGTACAATTCGCACTGGTGGCCTTGGTGTCACGTTCATATTAGGTTCTATCTTCGTCCTCATACCCATACTTGCATTAATCTGGACCGGCTTTTTATCTTAAAGGTGTAAATATTCGACTTATGTTCCAAAATTACCATAACCACCAAAACTGTAAATGTTCGGCAACGGTTTACAGGGAGGCAAGCAGGACGCTGCGCTATACATCTGTATATAAAGCGCCCTGATCGCCATCCTGTGGGCCGTTGCCGAACATTTTGACTTAAAGGTTTTTCTATGCCCCTTAATGCTTGCATACCTGATGGCCCTCTGGCTGAAAAGTGGGACACCCATCGATTCTCCACCAAACTTGTCAATCCAGCCAACAAGAGAAAATATAAAATTATTATTGTTGGCTCAGGACTTGCCGGTGCATCTGCGGCTGCCACCCTTGGAGAACTTGGTTATAATGTTGATGTTTTTACCATCCATGACAGTCCCCGCCGAGCCCACAGTATTGCTGCCCAAGGCGGCATAAATGCTGCCAAGAATTACCAGAATGATGGAGATTCCATCTTTCGTCTCTTTTATGACACCATTAAGGGTGGGGATTTTCGTTCTCGGGAGGCAAATGTCTATCGCCTGGCCCAGGTAAGTAACAACATCATTGACCAGTGTGTTGCCCAGGGAATTCCCTTTGCCAGGGAATACGGCGGTACTCTTGCCAACCGATCTTTTGGCGGAGCCCAGGTTTCAAGAACATTCTACGCCAGAGGTCAGACCGGCCAGCAGCTTCTTCTTGGAGCATATAGCGCCCTTATGCGCCAGGTCAATCTTGGCAAGGTTACAATACACTCAAGACGAGAGATGCTTGATCTGGTTGTTGAGGACGGCAAAGCAAAAGGTATTATTGTCAGGGACATGATCAGCGGCAACATTGAATCCCATGCCGGCCATGCTGTACTGCTGGCAACAGGCGGCTATGGTAATGCCTATTACCTTTCCACCAATGCCATGGCATCTAATGTGACAGCAGCCTGGCGGGCTCACAAGAAAGGCGCTTTTTTCGCCAATCCTTGTTTTGTCCAGATCCATCCCACATGCATACCTGTCCATGGTGATTATCAGTCCAAACTTACTCTTATGAGTGAAAGTTTACGTAATGATGGCCGCGTCTGGGTGCCCAAAAAGGCAGGTGACACACGACCAGCCCATGAAATTCCTGAAAATGAAAGGGATTACTACCTTGAAAACAAATACCCGAGCTTCGGCAATTTGGTTCCTCGAGATGTTGCATCCCGTAATGCCAAGGATCAGTGTGATCAGAACAAGGGTATCGGAGATACAGGTTTAGCTGTTTATCTTGACTTTGCAGACGCCATCAAACGTGACGGTATCGATACCATCATGAAAAAATATGGTAACCTTTTTCACATGTATGAAAAGATTACCGCCCAGAACCCCGTAAAAAACCCCATGATGATCTATCCCGCCGTCCACTACACCATGGGCGGCCTTTGGGTTGATTATAATTTGATGAGCACCATTCCTGGTCTTTTTGTTCTTGGCGAGGCTAACTTTTCCGATCATGGTGCGAACAGGCTTGGTGCGAGTGCCCTGATGCAGGGTTTGGCCGATGGCTACTTTGTTATTCCATATACTATAGGCGGCTATCTTGCAGACATTTCCCCCGGGCCGGTAACCGCTGAAACTTCAGAATTTACCAAGTGCAAACAGCAGATATCAGAGAATATCAACAGGATACTTTCCTGCAAAGGCAAGAGAACAACCGATGATTTTCATAAAGAGATTGGCAAGCTACTTTGGGATCATTGCGGTATGGCCCGCAACAAGGAAGGACTTGAAAAAGCTCTTAATAAAATTCCTGAGATCAGAAATGAGTTCCGGCAGAATGTTTTTGTGCCTGGCTCTGGAGAAGAATTGAACCAGTCACTCGAAAGAGCCGGACGTGTTGCCGACTACATGGAATTTGCTGAGCTGATGGTTGAAGATGCGTTAAGCCGTGAAGAGTCCTGCGGCTGCCATCTCAGGGAAGAAAGCCAGACCGCAGAAAATGAAGCACAAAGAGATGATGAAAACTATTCATATGTTGCAGCCTGGGAATATAAAGGTGAAAACCAAAAACCTAACTTACATAAAGAAGAGCTTCATTTTGAGAATGTGATACCATCACAACGCAGCTATAAATAATGTAAGAGCTCACCAGCACCTCATCTTCGCCCGTTTTGGCCTTCTCACATAGAGGGGCTATAGTTCGAAGTCCCAAACGAACGAATCTAAGGCACTGGTGAGCTCTTACAATCCTTGGCGAACTATTACTAAAATAATATCATGGACCAGGCAAAAAAAATTGATCTCACCCTGAAAGTATGGCGGCAACAAGGTCCGGACACTCCCGGTAATCTGCAGACGTATACCTTGAAAGATATATCCACGG
>JAUWDC010000312.1 GCA_030608985.1 Desulfobia sp.
AGGACAGGTAAGGTTTTTCCTACCTGTTCCATATTTTTTGCCAGTGAAATCTCTGCCTGCAGTTCCATAAGAGCCCTATAACGTTCCTGCTTGATGTCTTCCGGGCACTGATCTGGATAGCGTGACGCGGCACAGCCATCTTCATTGGAATAAGTAAATAGGCCAACATGATCAAGCTTGAAGGTTTGTATAAAGTCTGCAAGCATGGATACATCATCCTCCGTTTCCCCAGGAAATCCGACCATGAATGTGGTTCGCAGAGCTACATCTGGTATGTGGGTTCTGATTCGATCTATCAGTTTATAAAGATCGGCACGCCTTGACGGGCGGCCCATTCTTTTTAGGATTCTGTCACTGACATGCTGTAATGGAATATCCAGGTAGTTCAGGAGCCTCTTTTCAGATGCCATAAGTGTGAGAAGGGAGTTGTTGACCTTGTCTGGGTAGAGATAAAGAAGGCGGATCCAGTCTATCGAGGTGTGTGTGAGAATATTTTCCAGAAGAGCAGGAAGGGTGATTGTTTTATTTGTGAGATCCATACCATAGGCGGTAACGTCTTGACCAATGAGGGTAAGTTCACGAACACCATTCTGTTCAAGTTTTTGTGCTTCTGAAACAATGTCCTCAATGCTTCGGCTGCGAAAAGGGCCACGTATACCAGGGATCATACAGTAGGTGCATCGGTTTGAACATCCTTCACTGATTTTGAGATAGGCACGGTGCCGGGGCGTGGAAATGGTGCGCGGCGTATCATGATGCATGATAAAGTGAGGAGTTTCAAGAGTCAGAAGGTGTTGACGAGCAGGTGTTTTTGAAGTGATAATCTGAGCTATATCCTGAAAACCTTCTGTGCCGATAAATAAGTCGACTTCAGGAAGCTCGGCTTTCAGATCATCACCGTAACGCTGGACAAGGCAACCTGTCACCACCAGCAGAGTAGTGGGATTATTTTTCTTTACCTCGGCAAGCGCTAGTATTTCATCAATGGCCTCTTTTACAGCAGATTGTATAAAGCCGCAGGTGTTCACAAGGAGAATATCCGCCTGTTCTGGAGACTCAACAACCGTAATTCCTTTTTGTTCAAGAAGGGCGAGCATAACCTCAGAGTCGACGAGATTTTTGGGGCAGCCCAGGCTTACGATATGAACTGTTTTCATAGTTTTGATTGTTTATATGATGAGATGTAATTATTAAAAATAAGCCACGAACCCCACTAAAAGACACGAAAAAAGAAAAATTTTTAGTGTTTTTTAGTGGATTTCGTGGCGAAAAATTAAAAGGCTGGTTACACCAGGGTCGGCATGAATTCAGTCATAATTTCGAAAAGCCGGCGACTTTTTTTTCGAAAAGATTTTCGATGAAACCCTGGTTTCCACTCAGTATGAAACAATTCATCTGATACCAGCAAAACAGCAGCCATGTCAATACCTCTAAAGGCGGAAACGGTAGCTAATGCACTAAACTCCATGTCCACGGCAAGAATAGACTGGTCAGCATAACGAGTAATCTTGTCACCTGTTTCGCGATAGAGGGCGTCCGTGGTCCAGACAGGTCCTTCTGCTGAAGATATTCCTTTTTCCTCAAGGTGCGCACGTAAACTATGGCGCAGTCGAGAGGAGGACTGTGGAGACTGGTTTACCGGGTAATGCGGAGACGTCCCTTCTTCGCTGATGGCCCAGGTGGGGAGAACGACATCTCCAATCTGCAGGGAAGGGAGCAAAGATCCGCACCATCCAAGCACTATACATTGGGATATTCCAAGAGCAATCAGTTTTTCCAGCGTCATGACAGCAAAAGGTGCACCTATGGCAGGACCGGCCCAGCTGACTAAAGATGATTCGCCATGGGGGATTGTTAAAAGATTGCTGTGAAAGAGGGGAAAGCTTTGGGCTTTGTTTTGTTTTGCGCCCTGAACGGCGTAGCGGGCCTCCTGGGGGTTAACAAGAAAGAGGCAGGGCCCTTTGAGTTCGGGCTCACCCTTCAGGCGGATGGGATGTATGAATGCATCAGTTGTGGTCATTGGAAATAAAAAAAGGCCGCAGAATCTGCGGCCTTTAGACATCTAGAAGCAGTATAGACTGCTGTCTGATTTCTCAGTTTTAACCAAGCAGAGGGTTTGCATAGAGAAGAATCAGAGCAATAACCAGACCGTAAATGGTCAGAGACTCGATAAGAGCAAGACCAAGAATCATGGTAACAGTAATTTTACCAGATACTTCCGGGTTGCGGGCAACACCTGTACAAGCGTTACCAGCTGCGGTACCCATACCAATACCACAACCGCAGGCAGCGACGCCAACAGCCAGACCGGCAGCAAGAGCTACCAGAGACAGGTTGTTGCCACCCAACTGGATGAATTTGGACAGGTTAGTTGCTCCCTCAGCAGCCATGGCAACACCGGATACACCGAGTACTGTGGCTACTGCTATCATTGCGATAGTTAATTTTTTCATTTTTTTCTCCTTAAAAAGTTTTGTTTTGGCCTTCTAACTCTATAGTTAACAATCTGTAATAGCAATTTTTGACTATCTGCTTAGTGGGCATGCTCCATGGCACCTGAACAATAAATGACGGACAGCAGGACAAAAACCATGGTCTGGACAAAAGAAACAAGGACACCCAGACAGAGAATAGGTAGCGGCCCGAAGTAGGCACCTGCCAGCAAAAAGAGAATGGAAAGCAGAGTCTCTTTTGCCATAATGTTGCCAAAAAGCCTGATGGAAAGAGACAGGATCCTGGCGACACTACTGATGAGTTCGATGGGCAGCATAAGAGGAACAAGCCACCACATCGGTCCCATGAAATGTTTT
>JAUWDC010000300.1 GCA_030608985.1 Desulfobia sp.
TTTATTAAACAATTTACGCCCCCTGTTGGCCTTAACTGGTAAAAACTATATAACTTTTCACTAGCACCTCATTTTTGTCCATTTTGGCCTTCTTGAATAGCACCAGTATGCTTCGAAGTCCCAAATGAACAAATATAAGGCACTATTGAATAGTTACAGTCCGTGGTTATTCAACTTTTGTACATTTTGCTAAATAATTACAGACTATTTCAATGTATACCATGTGCTAAGAGCCTATTTTTAATTTTTATATTTTTTGCACGGAACGCATAGTAACATATTTTTCATATTATTTAAACCCAACCCAGATAAACTCGCGAAAAGTCGTGATCTGAATTATCGCCACCAGTTATGTCAAGTACTTAACAAAGATTCACGCGGCGTATGAGTGCTTTTTACGAATACGTCAGTCATCTGCTTCATAACATTTTCTGCCGGCTAGAGTTATGTCACCCTTTATTTTTTTCTCATTGCCATTTTTATTTGCAAGCTTGTCGTTGTCCAAGGCAAAAAGATTTCGAGCATGGTCAAGTTTTTGTTGTTTTTGTTCGGGGGGGCAATCTTCTTTGAGGTGCAGGATGGGATCGTGGAGAAGTTTATTGACAATGGCACAGGCCATTTTTTCGATTGATTTTTTTTCTTTTTTTGTGAGGTCAATGTTGTAAAGAGTTTTTGCAAGTTCTGCCTGAGCAATGGTGTCGGCTTTCCGGCGCATTGCTGTAATGGTGGGAGTAAGCGCCATATTTTCAAGCCATTGCAGAAACTTCAAGGTTTCTTCAACGACAATTCTTTCGGCCTTGCCTGCTTCCTGCACTCGTTCAGATTTGTTGATTTCAACAACGTGGCCAAGATCATCGACATCATACAGGTATACATTATCCAGATTGTTTAGCTCTGGATCAAGATCCCTGGGGACAGCAATATCTATCATGAATAATGGACGATTACGCCGCTTACGCATTATGGGCTTCACCTCTTTTTGGTGAAGTATCAATCCGCTTGCTCCGGTAGAGCTGATCATGATGTCTACGATTTCCAGTTGTTCCAAAAGTTCATTGAGGCCAACAGGAGTTCCCTTGAAACGCTGAGCAAGAAGGACGGCATTCTCGAGAGTTCGATTGGCAACGATTACTTCAGAGATACCCTGGGTGACAAGATGTTCAGCCGCCAGTTCGGCCATTTCTCCTGCACCGACCAGCATGACTTTCTTGCCGGATATATCTCCAAAAATTTTCTTTGCCAGTTCAACAGCAGCATAACTGATAGATACAGCACTCCCGCCAATATTTGTTTCGGTGCGTATCCTTTTGGCAACCGAAAAAGCTTTATGGAGTAAGCGGTTAAGGATAACAGCAGTTCCATCTCTGTCAGACGATTGGCGATACGCATCCTTAAGCTGTCCCAGGATCTGGGGTTCGCCAACAATCATGGAGTCCAGGCTTGAGGAGACCCTGAAAATATGCGTAATAGCGTCAGATCCTTGGTGGAGGTATGTATATTCCTCAGATTCTTCATCGCTAAGGGTACTTGCCTGAAAAAGAAATCTTCTTATTTTCCTGATGGTTTCTTCTTTTCTGGGTGTGGTAAATATAACTTCAACACGGTTGCAGGTAGAGAGAAAGCAGAACTCTTCACAGCCTTTTATACTTTTGAAGTGGCGAAATGGGGCTTCCGGGTCATCTGTGAAAGCCAGCTGTTCACGCACCGCAACTGGGGCAGTTTTGTGGTTAACGCCCAGAACAAAAATTGATTCAGCGGACATAGGAATGCATCCCCGGCAATAAATAAGTAACGCCCCAGAGGGTGAAGAGTACAGCACCGAATCCGATAATGGCCAGTATAGCTGCCCGTTTGCCGCGCCATCCTATGGTAAAACGCAGATGAAGAAGAGCTGCATAGAGAAACCAGGTTATAAGTGACCAGGTTTCTTTGGGATCCCAGTGCCAGTATGAACCCCACGCCTGCTTAGCCCAGAATGAGCCGGTAATAATACCAAGGGTCAACAGGGGAAATCCTATGCTCAGGCAGTGTTGATTCAGGTTGTCAAGAGCCTCAAGGGAGGGAAGGCGGGAATAAAAGAGGCCGAAACGTTTTTTCTTTATTTCCCGTTCCTGGAGAAGATACATCACACCACCGCAGAATCCCATAGCAAGAAATCCATTGGCAAGAATGGCAATGCTGGCATGGATAGGCAGCCAGATACTCTGAAGAGCCGGTGGCAGCTGGTTGATATGATTTGAGGAGAGAGAGGCAATTACCATCAGAGCCATAATCACCGTAATGACAAAGGTGCCGAAATTCTTAACCTCGTAGCGCCAGCGAAATGACAGAAATGCCCAGGTTATGGACCAGCTGAAAAAAGACACAGTGTCATGATGGGTGGTCAGCGGTGTATGGCCTGTAGCGACGTACCTGCTTATAATTGTAACTGTATGCAGGATACCTGCGGCAAGTAAAACAAACCGTGCGTATTTTCTAAGTTTTTTGTTCTGTGAAGCGAAAAAAACAAAGTAGAAAATGGTTGCAACACAATATGTTAAAAAAGTAAGTGTGAAAAGCATTCGAAATTTCTCAGGTTAATCGTAAATATTCGGCTTCTGTGCCTTCTGGAAGAATTGTCTCAGGCGGGATATCATGTCCCAGAACTGATTCTACATGGTCATGAATTGCTGACCAGTTTTTTTGTCTTACCCAGTCGACTAGGTCTGGATGAAGAAGTTTTTCAAATATAATTTTATTTTCCTCATGTGGTCGTTGCATCGCCAACACTACAGGCCGCAAGCGACCAAGTATCTTCAATAAAAGATTATATTCTAAACCAAATTGTTTCTCAAGCTCCTTGCGAAGCTTTTTTGCAAGGGCCGGGCTTTTGCCGGCTGTTGATATTGAAAGAGAAAAATCTCCCCTCCTGACAGTAGCCGGCAGTA
>JAUWDC010000089.1 GCA_030608985.1 Desulfobia sp.
CGTTCACCAGCACCTCATCTTTGTCCGTTTGGGCCTTGTCGCATAGAGGGGCTATAGCTTTAAGACCCAAACGAACAAATCTAAGGCACTGGTAAACGTTTACAGGATTACGGTTGCGTATATCAGTAGCCCCCGGTGAATGGTTACCTTTTTTTACTGTAGCCTTCTATCCAACTATACATGGCAGGTATAACAAAAAGGGTGAGCATGGTGGATGTGATCAGTCCAAAAATTACAACAGAGGCGAGTGGACGTTGCACTTCAGCGCCAATTCCTCTGGCTACAAGCAGTGGCAGCAACCCGAGAACAGTTGTGGCGGCAGTCATCAGAACAGGTCGCAAACGAAGCAATGCTCCATCCAAAACAGCTTCACTTATTTCTTTTCCTCTATCTCGTAAGTCATTAAAGTAGCTCACCAGGACCATACCATTTTGCACGGCAATACCGAAAAGAGCAATGAATCCGACTGAAGCAGGGACTGAGAGATACTCCTTCATAATAAAGAGCCCAATTATACCTCCAACAAGGGAAAGCGGTACGTTGAGGATGATGATAAAGGCATGACGGAATGTACCGAATGTCATCCAGAGCATGAGAAAAACACTGCCGATAACAATGGGCACTATTATGGCCAATCGGGACATTGCCCGCTGTTGATTTTCAAATTGACCACCATATTCAATAGTATATCCCGGCGGCAAAATTATCGTTTCATCAATCCTCTGTTGAATATCCGCGACAACACTTCCCAGATCTCGCCCTCGAATATTACCCTGAACAATCCAGCGGCGCTGATTTTTTTCCCTGTTGATCTGAATAGGTCCTGTAACCTGTTTCACTTCCGCAACTTGACCAAGGGGGATAAGGGTATTCTCTGCTGTCGACAGCAAAATATTGCGTATTTCCTGGGGATCATCGCGGAATTTTTCCTGATAGCGTAAATGAATTCCAAACCGCCGTGTATTGAGATAGATGTTGTCAATAACCTCTCCTCCGACAGCCATTTCAACCATCTCCAGAATCTGGCTTACGCTGACTCCATATCGGGCACAGGCAGCGCGGTCTGCAATAACCTGTATCTGTGGCTGTCCAAAGCTCTGTTCAACGGACAGATCGACAAGCCCGGGTATATTGTCAATGGTGTTTTTGATTTCATCAGCTTTTTCACGGAGGATATTCAGGTCTTCGCCATACAGCTTGACAGCAATCTGTGCCTTGATACCAGACAGAAGTTCATCAAAAGCATTCTGGATGGGTTGGGTAAAGTTTAATTGAACACCAGGAATTTTCCGGAGTTCCTTGTCAAGGGCTACAATCAGCTCTTCCTTGCTGGTGAATTCTTTCCATTCACTATATGGTTTCAAAGAGATGTGAACTTCTGCGTAATTGACAGGGTGTGGATGACTGCCTGCTTCGGGGCGCCCAACTCTTGAAACTGTTTCTGATACTTCCTTGAACTTTAGGATTTTGCGCTCAATCTCCATGACGGTTTCAGTGCCTTTTTCCAGCGATATTGATGGTGCCATGGCAACCCCTATCATTATAGATCCCTCTTCAAGTGTTGGGATAAACTCTGTTCCCAGATATTGCAGAGACGCCAGGCTGAGGAAGAAGCAGCCTACAGAAAGGGCCACCACTGTTTTTTTGAACCGAAGTGCCATTTTCAGCAAGGGTCTGTATATTTTTTTCATCCAGGTAACGAGTCGGAATTCTTTCTTTTCACCGTGTCGCAGAAGAAAAAGTGAAAGAACAGGAGCAACAAAAAGAGCGACAAATATCGATCCTAGTAAGGCAAAAGAAATAGTAAAAGCCAGCGGGGAGAACATTTTACCTTCTACGCCTTCCAAGGTAAAAATAGGGAGAAAAACGACTATAATAATTGCAATGGAAAAGACTATAGGCCTACTCACTTCGCGGGCCGCTTTCAAGATAATTCTGGGTTTGGGTTCATCTAGTTCTGTACGCTCACCCATATGGCGGTATATGTTTTCCACCATGACAATGGCTCCATCACCTAGCATACCTATGGCAATTGCAATGCCGCCCAATGACATAAGGTTGGCTGAGATCCCTTTCAGGTCCATGAAAATCACAGCGACAAGAGCGCAAACAGGAAGCGCAAAGGCAACGATAAATGCTGTTCGCCAGTTTCCAAGAAAAAGCAGCAGAACTAATAAAACAAGGGTTCCCCCCTGCAGAAGAGCTAACTTGACCGTACCGGTGGCTTTTTCAATAAGTTCGGACTGCTCGTAATAGGGCACGAGTTCAACACCTTCAGGCAGTGTCTTTTTCACCTCGGCTACTTTGGCATACAGCCTCTCTATGACATCGGAAGTATTCTCCCCATAGAGCTTCATAACTATCCCGGAAACGACTTCCTGCTGACCATCCAGCGTCACAACACCTCTGCGAATTTCGTTGCCGTAATCGACATCAGCGACATCTTTCAAATAAATGGGCGTACCATTACTTACTTTGACCGGTATATTTTGGATGTCCTCAAGGTTCTCAACAAGTCCTACTCCGCGGACCAGATGCTCCTCAGATCCGAGCACCAGAAATTGCCCTCCTACGTTGCGGTTATTCTCCCTAATGGCGTCAGCCAACTCTTCCAGCGCCACCCCATAACGACGGAGGGAATTCGGGTCCACCTTAACTTGGTATTGTAGGACATGTCCACCCATTGAGAGGACCTCTGTAACACCTTTAACTGTCTGCAACTGGAATTTTACAACCCAGTCATTCAACTCACGCAGCCAGGTGTTTACATCTTTACCTTCAGTATTTACCTTGTCCGGGTCTGCCGTAAGGTAATATATAAAGATCTGGCCAAGGCCTGTAGAAATAGGGCCCAGTGTGGGAGGTTCGTCCATTTCCGGCAATTCGGCCATGGCGCTGGTCAGCCGTTCCGAAACAAGCTGACGGGCAAAATAGATATCAACATCGTCCTCGAAATAGACATATATAACCGCCATCCCAAAGGCTGATGTTGATTTAATCTGCTTCACTTTGGGCAGACCGTTCATTGCCGATTCAATAGGATAGGTAATCAGTCGTTCAATTTCCTCTGGAGCCATTCCGTGCCCTTCAGCAAATACCGGCACCATCACAGGTGAGATATCAGGAAACGCATCCACAGGCATATGCTGGTATTTATATATTCCAAGGGAAATAACAGCAATAAGCACAACTATAACCAGGCCTGGAAATTTGAGGGAAGACTCCACAAGTTTGTTAATCATGCTGTCTCTCCTTTAATGGCCGTGTCCGGCATGTGAATCCATGCCGCTCGTCAGCAGTATTGCTTTAAGCTCAAAAGCCCCTTGGGTAACAATTTGTTGCCCGACTTGGAGTCCTGAAAGAATTTCCACATTTTCACGGTCATGACGGCCGCTGACAACCGGCACCTGCCTGAAGCCATGATCATCGGCCAGGAAAACGATATCTTTCCCTTCGAAGTTCTGGACGGCATGACGCGGTATAACTAATGGTAAGTTTTTATCTGAAATACGGATAGACCCTGTGACAAAGGCACCCGGCATCCAGTGGCCCTGATGATTGTCAACGACGACCCGTGCTGTTGCAGCACGGGTGTCGGCATCTACGATGGGGCTGATCATGCTAATTTTTCCTTCAGTCTTCAAACTGTCGTGAGACTCGACTACAACACTCATTCCTGGATAAATTAATGAGATATCACGGGTTGGCACTTTCAAGTTGACCCAGACAGTATTGAGATCCCCTATGGTAAAGACGTTGACGTCCTCGCCCACTTTTTCTCCACGAGTGATATGTTTCTCAATAATCGTGCCGCTTATAGGTGCGGTAATTTCGTATCTCGTGGTTCTTTCAACAAAAGAAAGACTGTCTGTGAGAGGGAGGGCCTTTGCCTGAGCATTGGTTTGGGGCATATATCGCGCTTCATACATTTCTGAAGCCTGAAGGTATTTTTCTTTGCCCAGCTTGATATAGAGGTCTGCTATCACCTGTTCAAAACGGTTGAGGGCTTCAAGGTAATCGTTTTGGCTGGCTATTTTTTCCTCATACAGTTTCCGTTTTCTTTCATAGTTTTTACGGCTTACCATATATTCGGCAAAGGATTCGCCAAGCTCCGCACTCTCAAGTACTGCCAGTACATCTCCTTTTTTTACCGTATCCCCAAATGTATAATTGACCTTTACGGCTACACCGTTTACACGGGGAATGATATGGGCTACAGCATCCTCATTCAGCATCAATTCCCCAGTCAATGTAAGCTCTGAATGGAGTTTCCCGGAAGATGCCGGTTCTACTTTAATACCTATTGCCTGTTTTTGTTCATCAGTGAGCACCAACTCCCCTTCCTCATGGTCGTCATCCTCAACTGATTCACTTTCATGTTCGCCGTCCCGGCCATCCTCATGATCATCATGACTGTCATGGCCTATATGCTCATCTTCCTCATCATCAATAAAATTGGTATGTTTCTGGGATATTTCATCATGATCATCAGGGTGATCATGTCTCTCTTTTTGTGAAGCCAGTGGCAACGATGCGAGCACACCTGCAAAAAATACGATACATAAAAAAACAATAATTTTGTTTTTCATTATTTATTCCTTATTTTAATAAACTCAGTTGGTTCCGGGAGAATGATCCGAGATCTTTTCCTACTATCGCTTCGAGGTCGGCAATGAGTTCATGATGTTCCATTTCCAGAAGCAAATTTCTCCTTCGTACTTCAAGAAGGGTTCGTTGGGAATCAAGGAGCTCAAGGTAATCCTTTTCTCCAGCTTGATACGCCTTTTTCAGAGCTTCATATACCTCCTGTGCAGCAGGGATAATAGTCGTTTCTGTTGTACTTAATTCACCATCAATGATTTGCAGGCGTTCAAGCAGGACTGCGAGTGCCGTTCTCATACGGACAGAACTGCCGGCTAACTCTTTTTTACCTACCTGTATATTTTCTGAGGCTTCACGAATACCGCCTGTATTCCTGTCAAAAACTGGAATGGGTATACTGAACCCTAAAAAATAGGCGTGGTCATTGGACTCATTAAAATACTTGACACCACCCTCAATCTCTAAGTCCGGGATGGCATCAGCTTTGGCTAACGCAAGTGATGCTTTTAACTGTTCAACTTGAATACGATTGATTTCCATTTCCGGATGTCCCTGCACTGCTTGCCAGAGGTCTTCTTCTTTTGGGAGAGGTCGAATTATAAGATCAACAAATTCTACCTGATCGAAATGAACCTCTCTGCTTCCCCAACTGGAAGCCAGTTCAATACGGGCCATTCCCAATTCTCTTTTAGCCCGTGCCAATGCAGCTTTTGCAAGGGCAAGTTCTACGGTCGCTTTTTTTTCATCAAGTGGGGAGATGTCCCCCAAAGCAATCTGCCTGGTAATGACATCCTGAACATCCTGAAGCAGTGCAATGTTTTCTCTCTCCAGGAGCAACCCCTGTTCGAAAGAATGGACGAACAGAAATCTTTTTTTAACATCGCTTGTCAATGCCAAGATTTTTGCCTGTAGTTCCAGTCGAGCAATAACTGTTGCATACTCAGTAATACGAACCCGTTTAGCTCGTTTTCCGGCCAATGGTATTTCCTGGCTGACTCCTATGGTAGTCTCAAGAACATCATCTCCAGAGAAATCTCCTGATCCGCCAAACTCTTCAAATTCACTGAAAAATGTCGGGTTTGCAAGGAGTCCTTCCTGGAATTGAGCGTTTTCTCGGGCATGAATTTCATGTGCTGCTGCAGCAATATCCGGATTATTTGCCAACGCTGCCTTGATAGCATTCGATAGGGTAATTTTGCCGGTTGGCGTAATGAATTTTCTTGCCTCTCCTCCCGTAGTGTCAGCTAAAACGGACGCTACGGATAGCGAAAGAGAGGATAA
>JAUWDC010000189.1 GCA_030608985.1 Desulfobia sp.
AAGCACCAGCTCTAAAAGCTGATCACCGGTGACGTTGGTATTAAAAATCACCGCCACCTCCATAGCGGCTTCAATCCGGTTAAGCATATAACGGATCAAGGTGGTTTTGCCGGTGCCGATTTCTCCTGTAAGCAGAATAAAACCAGCGCCCTCCCGAATGCCATACTCCAGATATGTCAGGGCGCTCTTATGCTTTGAGCTAAAATAAAGATATTCCGGGTTTGGGGCTATATGGAATGGTTTTTCAGATAAACCGTAAAAATTTTCATACATAATAAAGATATTACCACAACTTTCCGAGTTACTACAACTTATTGAAACAAAATGCCCTCGCAAAAAGTCCTGATTTGAATTATCGCCACCTGCAATATCAAATAGTTAGCAAAGATTAACGCGGCGTATGAGTGCTTTCTGCGAATACGTCAAATAAAAACAACTTATTTTCTTCTTGTGAGGTTGTTTGGCCAAGAAGCTGGAATACAGTATTCAGAATTCAGGAGAAAAACAAGAAAAACAAGAAAAACAGCACAAATTCGTGCAAGACGAATCAAGTCGAAAAGTTAAAATAATACAATAAAAAATCGTAAATGTTCACTAAACTACGTTATTATTTGGCCGCAGGAGCGAGCTCAGAGTCTGCGTTTACCTGCTCGCGAATAATGATTGTGGTGGATGGCTCACGGGGGGGGGGGGACAAAGACAAGATTCATTTTTCCGAAATTCACCTCAACCCCTAAAGCCTAGAGGCTCAACGGGAAGAGAACATTTTCCGAGAAAAAGGAATTCAAGAAGGGCTTATTTCCGGTTTTTCTAGCCGAAAACAAGAACAACATCCCACAAGTAGGGGAAAAATGGCAGTGTTATGTCAGAAATCACATCATAGGCAAGCCTAGATGTGAACCAATGGCCTGAGTTAACTCAAAGTCAGCAAAGGCTACACCGGCCTGAAAATTATCGGAATCTGCGACAGGTTCACACCATTTGACTTCCCCCATTCCTGAAAGGTTAGGGATTGAAAAATCAGGTGAAAACTGAAATGAGACCAAGCTGTCCTTCTGGATTTCTTTATTGCTTTGCAGACGCAGACCACCAAGACTCAAATCTACCGTAAAAGCCTTATCGTCCAAGACTTCCAGGAGGTTACGGCTGCTATCACAAGCAGAAAGAGTCAGGGTGGTTCGATCCGAAACCCGGCGATATTTTCTCCGCCCACCCTCGACAATAAAACCATATTTACGGGCTGTTTCCTTGAGAAGTTCACACCCCCTAAGATACTGATGACACTGGACATATTGTGGTTTTGAACAAAACATATCCACATGTTCCGGCATGGGGATATACAAACCGCCTTTTGTCATCTTACACTCGTGACTATTATTCGTGGACCAATATGGACAGTGATTCGCTATGGAATTTTTCTTATTATTTGCCATAATCTCTATAACTCTATTTTGTGGACAGTCCGGCCAAGGCCTAACCATTTTTAAACAAAAAAAGGATGCAATAAAGATGCCATAACCCTCTTAGTTATTCTTCAAAAATTTAGCTGACAGGTTATAGCGCTTCATCTTGTCATACAAGCCTGTTTTGCCGACTTTCAGATCAGAAGCGGCACGCTGGACATTACCGACATTCTTTTTCAGACAATTCACTATAATGTCACGCTCAAATTCTGCCAGGATCTCTTTTAAAGGATCCTGACCAATACGATCATAAACCGTGTTCAAATAATTATTCACATTATTTGAACACGGATTTGCGTCAAACACCATATCCTGTTCCGTTATCATACTGTTTTTTGCCATCAAGACAGCCCGCTGGATAACATTCTCCAGCTCCCTGATATTCCCAGGCCAATTATGCAACAGCAGTTTATTGATCAAGGTATCAGGAAGAAAATCTATTTCCTTTTTAAAGGCCTGACGATAATGCCTGACGAAATGAATTGCCAAGTCAACAATATCCTCTTTCCTCTCCCGCAAAGGCGGAATAAAGATATTTATGATGTTTAACCTGTAGTAAAGATCAAGACGAAAACTACCGTCCTGCACTGCTTTCGCAAGGTCAACGTTTGTAGCGGCAATAATCCGTGCATCGATATGAATCGGCTGGGTGCCGCCAACGCGCATTACTTCTCCACTCTGCAGTACGCGTAAGAGTGATGCCTGCATGCGAGGACTAATATCGCCGATTTCATCGAGGAAAATAGTTCCGCCATCAACGACCTCGAATTTCCCTTTTTTTCTGGCAGAGGCCCCTGTAAATGCACCTTTTTCGTAGCCAAACAGATCGCTTTCCAGCAGATTGTCGTTTATCGTGTTACAGTTCACCGTGAGAAAGGGCTTATCGCGCCGATGACTGCGGGACAGCAAAAGATTGGCAACCAGTTCCTTTCCTGTCCCTGATTCACCGGTAATCAGAATCGTGGCATCAGAATCAGCAACCTGATTAATAGTATCCCGGAGTATGGTCATTTTTCGGCTTGAGCCGATCATGTCATCAGCCTGCTCTTTATACTCCAGTCTCTTTTGAAGAAGATTGACTTCTCGAGAGAGATTATTCCTGATAGCCTCACTTTCTTTTAATTCCTTAATTTTATGCTGGAGAATTTCCTCAATATTGTTATGAAAATTTTCCAATTCCCATTCATGCAATTTCCGTTCGGTGATGTCTCTCATCACCATCATAACAAGCTTGTCACCCTTATAGCCTTGGAAAGGAATATAACTGTACTCTACATCCACATCGCCAATCCTGGTTTCATCAAGCCCATTCTGTTCTTTACCAGAAAGAGCGAAATCCACAGGGCAATTAGTCTTACATCGATTATCTGCATTACACAGACTTTTACTGCAAAGCTTGCCGCAGCAATCATCAAACGCAACAATAGCGCTAGGATTCATATACTGAATGACATAATCCCCACCAATAAGAGCAACCATTTCCGGCATAATATCCAGCAATGCCCGCCAATTGCTGGCTAACCGATCAATTTCGTCTCTTGTTTTTTGCAGTTCTGTTTTCTGTGAGGTCATTTATCTGGTTATCGGATATTATTTTAATAACGAATTATACCATATGGACTTAACAGCATACTATTTTCCTAACACAAAAACATAAAAAAAACTCAATCAACTATTCTAGAGTCTACATTAACCTTCAAGCCTCTTCCCACACCGATATAGGTAAACCCTGCTTCTTTCATCTTCGTGGGGGAATAGACATTCCGAAGATCAACGAAAATCGGATTTTTCATTCTGGATTTAATTTCCTGAAAATCCAAGGCTCTATACTGGTTCCACTCAGTAAATAATATAACGACATCTGCGCCATTGCACGCCTCATAAGCATTATTCACATAGATAAAGCCAGGAAACATCTTTGATGCCTCTTCCATTCCCTGTGGGTCATGGACCTGAATGCTGGCACCTTTTTCAAACAATGGCGGCAGGATGGTTAACGCCGGAGCATCCCGCAAATCATCCGTTTCAGGTTTAAAAGTAAGGCCAAGCACTCCTATTGTCTTACCCGCCTCTGTCCCGCCGAGAGCGTCTCGTATTTTTTTGACCATCCTGGCTTTCTGGGCGGCATTAATCTCAACAGCAGCCTCAACAGACCTGGCAGCAACACCATGCTCCTGGGCAATCCGGAGAAGAGCTAAAGTATCCTTGGGGAAACAAGACCCACCATAACCAGGACCGGCATGAAGGAACTTGCTGCCTATCCTGCCATCTAAACCGACAGCCTTGGCAAGATCCATAACATCCGCTCCCACTTCCTCACAGATATTTGCCATCTCATTTATAAACGAAATTTTTATAGCTAAAAAGGCATTTGAGGCATATTTTATAAGTTCTGCCGTCTCCAGACCGGTGATGACAAAAGGAACCGAAATAAGGTAAAGAGGGTTATACACCTCTTTCATTACCTCACCGGCCCGCTCCGAATCTGTTCCGATGACCACCCGATCAGGACGCATGAAATCGTTAATGGCAGCGCCTTCTCGCAAGAACTCAGGGTTAGAAACAACATCGAAATCCGCCTCTGGATTTTCCTCTTTAATAACTCGGGCTACCTGCCTGGCTGTCCCAACCGGCACTGTACTCTTGTCGATGACTGCCGTATAATCCGCC
>JAUWDC010000234.1 GCA_030608985.1 Desulfobia sp.
CCCCGATAAAAAAAATGTCTGTCTTTTTCTGGACAGCATTGTGTCTGATAATTCTCATTGCAGGGTATAGTCTGGGAGGTTTCCTGGTCGTTCCCTATCTTCTCCAGACCTCATTCCCTGATGCCCTGAGCAGGAAAATTGATCGTCCTGTTACCGTGGGAGATGCCGCCTTTAACCCCTTCACGATGCAATGCACCTTGAACAATGCCATTATAGGTCCTGTTCTTTCCGACCCGGAAGACAAGGTTGATCCACTCTGCTCGGTTGGCAGCCTGCAATTTTCAATCTCCCCGTTGTCTCTTTTTAAGAAAAAATTGATAGCGGACAATGTCACCATGGATCATTTCTTTCTTCACCTGGTCCGCACTGGAGAGAAACAGTACAACATCAGCAGGCTCATAAAAAAAGAAGTTACTTCTGATGAGTCGGCAAAATTGGATTCACAGGAAGCTCCATTTCCTTTTCTCCTAACCAATATCTCAGCAACAAACAGCCGTGTTCTTTTTGATGATCAGCCGGCGGGAAAGAATCATGTTATTGAGGACATCTTCCTGACTTTCCCTTTTTTCTTCCAGAATAAATCTTCAGCAGGAAAGCACCAGGAAGCATTTTCAGATACTGGAACTCTCATCCAGCCACAATTTTCTGCTGTGATAAACGGCAGTCCAATTGAATTTTCCGGAGACACAAGCATTACCGACAAAGGTATTGAGGCAAAATTACGTCTGCAACTGGATAATATCGACCTTCCCGATTATCTGGATTACCTGCCAACTCAACCAGGGTTCAATATTGACAAGGGAACAGCCTCCGGCGCCTTAGACCTGGTCTTTCTCTCCCCACCAGCAGGGAAGCCGCAACTTGAGGTTAAAGGTAATGGAAAACTTTTAAACATACAATTTTCAGACGGGCAAGGACAGCTGACTACGCTTCCAGAGGTAACCGTAAATGGCTCTTTTTTGCCTCTTGAGCATCGGTATCGTTTCTCAGAAGTACACATAGTTAAACCAGAGTTCCATGTCAGCCGTCAAAAGGATGGTTCCTGGACATTTCCAGAACTGCCGGCAGCGTTCTCATCATCAGAGCAAGCACCCCAGCGGTCTCTTCTGGCAATTGACCTGCTCAAGATAAACGGAGGGAAACTCACTTTTTCAGACCAGTACATCGCTGGAGGTGTTACTCACTCTTTCTCTGACATACAGGCAACATTCAAAAATCTTTCCAATGAAAAGGCAATATCATCATCCTATGTTCTTTCCGGTACCATCCATAAAAAAAGCAAAATTGCCTGCCAGGGAGAACTTTTCCTGTCTCCATTTCATATGCAGGGACTCCTTATAGCAAATGACTTCGACGCGGCCCAACTCTCCCCATATCTCTCCTTCGCAAAAGGTGTGAAGATAGCAAAAGGGAAATTCCCAAAACTGGAAACCCATTTTGACCTCTCTCTTTCCTCGTCTCCACAGAAAAAGCCAAACCTTATTTTGACAGGGCTTTCGACAGAACTCATTGATTTCAAGATTACTCATCAAAACAAGAAGCAGCTTGTTCTGCCAAAGGCTGTCATCACTATTGAGCAACTCAATTCCAGTGAAAAAAATATACAGTTAAAACGGTTTGAGGCTGAAAATCCATACATTGCCTTTACATGGAATAAAAAAGGGATATCAAACTGGAATACATTTCGCCAAACAACCGCACGTACGGAGGCTGCTCCATGGCACATTACGCTTCCCGAAGCTGATATAAAAAACGGCTCAATTCATATTGAGGACAACACGTGGGAACACCCTTTCAGCCAGACGCTCAACAAGGTAACAGCAAAAATAACAGGCCTGACAAACCAGCAAAAGAAACCTGCTAATATCTCCTTATATGGCTCATCATCGAAGGGAGGGACCCTGAATATTAATGGTTCCTTTACCCTTTCCCCCTTTACTGCTGACCTTATATGCGCACTGGAAGAGTATCCACTCTCCAACTCCTCACCACTTCTGCAAAACTGGCTGACCCCCTCAGTATACACAGGCACAGTGAAGGCAACAGGAAAAGTAAGTCTTCCTGGGTTTACCTATCAGGGCTCATTAGACATTACAAATTTCATTGCTTCCGGACCTCAAAACAAAAAAATAATAAGCTGGAAGAAAGGAACTGCTGACACCATTATCTTTTCTCGAAAAAATCAGAAGCTGAATATTGACTCTGTAAAACTCGACTACCCCTATCTCAATTGGACTCAGCGGAAAAAAGGTTCATCCCATGGTGGAGTATTTGTAAAAGCCTCCTCTAAAAAAAGTACCAAATCCCTTTTGACGGTTGGCAAAATTGAACTCAAATCCGGCACACTTGACTATATAGACACACGCCTTTCTCCGACATTTAAATCATCGACAACCCTTTCCGGCACCATAGCTAAGATAACGAATGAGACTAAAAGTTTGGCAAAAATAAACCTTAAGGGGGCATCATCCAGCAACAATTCGGTTACTCTTTTAGGCGACATCGGGCTCCTGCAAAAAGACTTTTCCTGTGACGTCACCACTGAAATTTCCGGTCAGGATATTGCGGCGATTGCACCGTACCTTGAAAAGATATCTGGATATAAGATTAAAAAAGGAAAATTTGACCTCCTTGCCAGATACCAGCAGAAGGATGGAAAAGTTGCCGGAGCCCATTCTATTGTTTTTACCGATTTCACCTTGGGAAAAGCAGCAGGACCAGCCGGCCAATTGCCAATCACATTGGCCCTGCTCACTGATCAAAACGGCTCCCTCGAACTGGAACTGCCTATTAGCGGAAATACAAATGTACAATCATATTCATACCCTGATGCCGTCTCAAGGGGTGTAAAAAATCTTCTGCTTAAATCTACTGTTTCTCCATTTTCCCTCACCCTGACGGGGTTTCCAGACATTCAAGAGACGCCTGACCATATACTCTTTACACCCGGAGAGGCGTCTTTGACTTCTGAAAATGAAAAGACTCTGAAAAACCTTCATACTATCCTGACGGAGAGACCTGGTTTAACTGTCCGCATTCATGGATCTGCCTCTGCCGGAGAAGATAAAGGAGCATTGCTGGTGAAAAAAGAAAAGGCTCTCGACAGAAGAAAGAAAGCCCTTGAACAGGTCCGGTCCACTATTCTGTCAGAGAGTTATGGAAAGGAACTGATACAACCTGGACCGTCAGGTCGCCAAGTAGTTGACCCAATGATGGAATTCAGAAAACCTACCGTGAAAGATGAAGAACTTGTATCCCTGGCAAAAAAACGAGCGCAGGTTATAAAAGATTTCATGAGCAGGACCATGAAGACACCTGCAGAGAGATTGATTCTCCATGGTGAAGGTACAATTATTCCCGTAGACGCAGTAGGCCGAAGCGGCAGTAGGGCTGATTTTACCCTTGGAGCAAAGTAATTAAAAATTACGAATTACGAATTAGGAATTCAGTGCCTTAAGTGACTGAAGTGATCTAAAGTGACTAAAGTAAAGGCGCTATCTGATCAGACAATTACTTAACTTTAGCTCACTTTAGGCACTTTCAACTTTAGACTTAAAACTTAAAACTATCTTTTATGCTCCTCCCACCCTATACACATTATGACCGGCTCTATGTCTACCATCTCGAC
>JAUWDC010000067.1 GCA_030608985.1 Desulfobia sp.
GGGAATTTTGAAATGTAACAAAGTAGAATTAAAAGCTAATGTGAAAAACATTCAAAAATGGAACAACTCGATATCTTTATTCAGCAATTTATCAGCCCTTTTAACCTGAATCTTGAGTGAACTCCCGATTTCGTTGTAAAACAGTGCAAGTTTCAAGCTAGCAAGCGATTTGATTGGCTGCCCCGCAAACTGTTTAATAATATCTCCTTCCTGCAAACCTGCTTTCTTTGCGGGACTTTTATTAATAACACCAATGATCACCAGGCCTTGATCTTTTTCTTCAACCATTACACCTATTTTAGGTGATTCCTTGCCCTTCAACTTTGTGGTCAGGAGTACGTAATCAGCAATCCCATCTTCAATTTCTTCATCCTGAACAACGACCGTAAACGGCTCGAGGTTACGCCGATAAAGACGTTCAGGAATTCCATATTTATGCCTGACATGCCCATTGCCCGCTAAAATTACCATTTTGCTATCTGGATTGTTTGTAAGAAACTGATGTGCGGATTCTGCCATGACTTCATCCCACAGAGTTTGTGCCTGTAAAAAATAATTAAATTCCTGTATCTCCTCGTGTTCCGCATGAAGAGTAAACACCTTATTTAAATCATCCCGGTATTGTTCATTTGAAAAATCCATCGAAGAGGGTAGCTGTTTCTTCCTTTCATCTGACAGACTGTAAATGCCTTCACGGGCAACTTTACTGTTAGTAACTCCTGAGATATTGAGGGCTACAAGCGGGATGTTTTGTTGTTTGAGATAATCAATGATCGGCTTATACAGATTGTAATCGTACCTCCACCTTTTGAAATATTCAGACTTCAGTAAAAATTTATGCTCGTCAATCCGTCCAGATAGGAAATCATTCACTACTTTTTGAAAAGGTCTTTGGAACATCTCCATACCAACAGCCAGTTCATACCCGGCTTCATGCATCTTTTTAATAACCTGTAGCTGGTTAATATGGTGGGCGAACTGGTCGTGTTTTTCGCCCAGATAAATTATTCGACTGGATAGGAGTTTTGGTATTATTTCGTCCAACGTTGACAGCTTGTCGGGCTTTAGAGCCCGGGTTGGCGGCCGGGACAAAACTAAGATGCCGTTATTTGTTTTGGCAATCGCTTTAAGGTTGTTACTCCCGTCTTTAAATGCCAGTTCGGTATACTTGCCGTAATGCGGTATTTTTTGATGCACTGCTTTTGCTTCTGCTTTGTTTTTAACGTGTAACAGCGCGATGAGCTCTTCTGCATTGTATGGATTTTTGTACACTTTTAAGCGTACGCCATCTTTCGGGATGTGCTGTTTACCGAATAACATATCCACAAGGGCGTCTTCATGGCCTGCAATTAGAAATGAATTTTCTTTCATCTGGGCAAAAGTGATTTTGTCAGGGGTTAGATAGGTGATATTTTCAACCCCAAGCGCGTCAATGAGAGGTTGGTAAATAGCACGCCGGTCGGCTGCAACAATCACGATCAGCTTTTCTTTGCCCATGACAGTTGCCAGAACAGGAGGAATTTCTTCAGGTGCTAATTGCCGCATAAGTGTGTAGTTTTCATCAATGACAACTTTATTGGGCAGTTCATCCAGTTTAAGACTGATGTTTTGCTTGGAATGTTTCAGCTCAACAAAGCGCAGACTTTTGCCTTTGTCGAAGTATAAGGTGACAGGGATGCGCAGTTGATAAGCTTCATCCTGCTGTAATAGAGTGAAGTTCAGCTTGATTTGCCCTTGCTCTATTTTCAATTCTGCATTTTTCACACTAATTATTGGAATGTCTTTGCGGCTGAGCCATTGTTCGAAATATGCATGAAGTTTTTCTCCTGTCGCTTTTTCAAAAGAGCGTTGTATATCGTGCCAGGAGGCCGAACGAAAGCTATTCTTCTGGATAAACTCCCGCAGGGCAGTGAAGAATGCTTTATCACCTAAACGTTTTCGCAGCCCATGAAAAAGCATTGCTGCTTTACCATAGCCGATGGAGCTTTGTGCTTTATTGTGGCGGCTGTAAAAATCACTAACCGGCATGGCGTTGTCTCTATTTACATAAGCGTTGTAATCCACCATGATCTGCTTGCGATAGGCCGTGTCTTTGCCCTCTATGGCCGCATAGTAATGATCCGCCAGATAAGCTGTGATACCTTCTGCCCAGTTGCCATGCTCAAAATCAATATAAACAGAGTTGCCAAACCATTGGTGAAGAATTTCATGCCCCAGAGAGGTTTTGACGATAAACGGCAAATGTACAACCTGGCTACCCAGCAGAGTATAAGTAGGCATGGAATTTCCTGTAGGGAAAATATTCTCGACAATGGCAAAACGCTTATAGGGATACGGTGTTAGCATAGTCTCGTACATTGCCAGATATTTTTTGGCATGGGAAATATAAGCACCTGCAAGTTTGGAATCTTCTTTGAAGAAATAAGCTTCAATGGCAATATTTCTATAGCGGCCTTTTTTCAAAACATACCGGGTTGAAGCTGCCAGATGTAAAATGTCCAGCGGATGGTTGAATTGAAAATTAAATGTTTTTGTTTTTCCATGTTTTTGGATTGTCATGGATTCTGCTTCTGAAGTGGCAATAAATTTTTTGGGCAAAGTTACTGAGAGCGCATACTCAACCAGATCATCCGGCCGGGGATACCAACCCCCAGTCAAAAACACATTCTCTTTGCTAATGAAGTTGGCCTTATTATCGGTGAACTGAGCTTCATAGCTGATAAGCGTTTCTTTGCTGCTTAGCACCGTAAGGCTGATGCTTTCATCGGCAGCAACAGCCTTGCCATCCACTTTCAGGTTGCGGAGATTGAGCACGGAAAGAGTAATTTTTTTGTCGGCATTCGCAATAAGGCGGGCAATGCCAGAGATTTTCTGTTCGGAGGTATTTATCTTAACATCAAGCGCATAATGCAGATCCGCGCTCCAGGTCGTTGCCGGCAGACAAACCAGCACCCCGATTAATAGTTTTTGTATTGGACCCATACAGCATTTCCTCACAGCAAGGGTTGTCGATAGCTCCGTTGGTATTCAATCTCCAATGCGGATAAAATGTGCACCTTGACCGGTCTGCTCCTGACCATTGATATAAATCTATATAAATGAGTCGAGAGCAGACCCTTTTCTTTTTTATAAAAGCGCTGCCTATGTTCGAAACCGCACCGGCAGAAGATTATACCCTAAATATATTGCCCGTTTTGTTTACGATCAATTAGGGTTATAGGTTCTTGTTTAGAAAGGCAACAGTTCTTTTCCAGGCAAGATCGGCAGCCTCTTTGTTGTATCTGCTACCGCCTTCATTGGCAAACGCATGTCCGGCGTTCTCATAAATATATATTTCGTGATCTCCACTTAAAGTTTTCAACTTTGCCTGAAATTCATGAACAGTATCAACCTTGATACTGAGATCTTCTGCTCCGAAGTTTCCCAGAATTGTTGCCCTCATCTTACCGAGGTCATCTTTTGGATTGAAATGACCGTAATAAATTACAGAAGCCTTAGCGCCAAGATTGTTTTTTGCAATTTGATACGACCAGCCCCCACCAAAACACCATCCGATAGAAGCAACCCTTTTCGGATTCACGTTCGCATGATTCTTTACATATGATATGGCGCTTTTCAAATTCATGAATGCTTCTTCCATGTTTTTCCTGACACTGGTTGCCAGCTTTTTTGCTTGCTCTCGGGTAGTGGTTGCTTGTCCTTCGTAAAGATCAACTGCCAGCGCTACATATCCAAGCTTGGCAAATTTTCTTGCGTTTTCACGGATATTATCGTTCAGCCCCCACCATTCATGAATCAAAATTATTCCTTTATGTTTTTGATTATCATCCGGTCTGGCAAAATATCCTTTTACGTCTTTTCCATTGTTGTGATAGACGACTTCTTCAGTTACTATTTTTATGTCTGCTGCAATTGCATAACCGGTAAAAAAAATGAAAAAAACAAAAGCAAATATATAATGGTAAAATTTCATGGCTCCTCCTTTATTATTTTTGAGATAGGTTCTATTAAGATGGCTTTTTTCAGAAATATTTCTAAAAGCCGTTGTAAACAGCTCCTTCCAACATTTTAACAAAATTCATTTCAAAATCTTTAATTGACCTTTAATTCCAAAATATATATTACCATAATCATAGTGCCACAATGTGGCAAGCTAATATTGCTGTTAACTTTTATAAAAAAGCTGTTTAGCGCCTGTTTTTTCTTAACGCTCTCTAATACACACAAAACCAATAAATGCCACGATGTGGTATTTTTTACTTGACATGGTTATTCATGGATGTTATTTATTAAATATAAAGCTATTATTGCTTTATTCTATCCTCCCTCTGGCAGGGCGGTTCCTTATTATAAGGAGCCGCCCTTTTTTATTACCTGATACGTAACAGTTTGTTCAAGCATAAGAAGATATTTGAAAGGACGAGTGAGGAATTTAAGAAGGCAAATGAAAAGTCCTGTTGCATAATAAAAGTGATAGAAGAGGAGCACTTCAAAAAAAAGACAAAGTGGCCCCATATGGACTTGACACATAGAAGGTTTGTTGTTATATGAGTATATGATCATATATTAAAGGAGGGGTCAGTGAGACCTTTGCAAAACGTTCAATTTTGTTCAAGGCCAAGAAAGGCGTAAATTTTAACCACCCCGTACGATCTTCCGGACCTACGGGGCAGGCACGAATACATTGAGTATTTTGAGGATTAAAATTTGAGCCTGACGCCGGAATTGGGCAAAAGGGGGCGTTTTGCAAAGGTCTCTCAGTAAATTTGTGGAAAATAAGCATATTAAGGAAGATGCATGCGAAGTTAGGGTTGTGCACATGAGCCGGGTTAATCGTGCCCGGGACGAGGCCATCCCTGACCAAGAGATTGACCGCCTGTCCCAGACTTATAAAGTACTGGGAGATCCGACCCGTTTAAAGATCGTAATGGCCTTAGGAGGAGGTGAGATGTGCGTCTGTGATCTGGCTGCTTTCCTAGACCTGACTGAGTCTGCGGTGTCGCATCAGCTCAGGCGACTGAGGGACATGTCCTTGATAAAAAAACGCCGGGAAGGTCAGATACTTTTCTATTCCCTGGATGATGATCACGTGGCAGACCTTCTAAATATTGGACTGGAACATGTGCGTGAATAATAGCCCGTGAGAAATCCGGACTAGAGATGAGATTGAGACAAAATGGATTTAATCTTGAGTGTTTTACATGAGTCATGGAATCTTCTTCTGGAATCTTCTGTGTATATCATTTTTGGACTTGTGGTAAGCGGTTTGCTTAGGGTCTTTCTCAACCCTAACTCTGTGAGCCATCACTTTGGGAAGGGACGGTTTCTCTCTGTATTCAAAGCCGCCCTTATTGGGATCCCTATTCCCTTATGTTCATGCGGAGTGCTGCCCGCAGCTGTGTCGCTGCGGAAGCAGGGTGCAAATAACGGGGCAACAACTGCGTTTATGATATCCACTCCCGAATCTGGTATTGATTCTATTGCGATTACCTATGCACTGATTGACCCTATTATGACCGTGGCTCGCCCGGTTGTGGCCTTTTTCACGGCAGCAGTTGCCGGCGCGGCTGAAAATCTTTTCAGTTTCGGCGGTAAAAGTAGTATTCCTTCTCCGGATCTCACTTGCCCTGTTGACGGGTGCTGTGACGGCATTGAGTGTCCACCTGAAGAGCATTCGCGGCACCATAACTTTTTGAGTAAGTTTCGAGCCGGGCTCCACTTTGCCTTGACAGATCTGTGGGGTGATCTGGCCGGATGGTTTATTATTGGCCTGATTCTGGCCGGGCTGATCACGGCCGTCATCCCGGAAGAGATGTTCGTCAATAAACTTGGAGGTGGGATACAGTCAATGCTGATAATGCTGGTAGTGGGTATTCCTTTGTACATCTGTGCGACGGCTTCGACACCCATTGCGGCAGCCCTGATTCTTAAAGGAGTTAGTCCGGGGGCGGCTCTTGTCTTTCTACTTGCCGGTCCCGCGACCAACGTGACATCACTGACGGTGCTAATGGGCATACTTGGGAAAAGAGCTACAACAATCTATATTGCCTCCATTGCCATTATGGCTGTACTTTTCGGGCTGGCTCTGGATCAAATTTATGCCTTCTTTGGCATATCCGCACAGGCAGTGGTAGGTCAGGCAGTAGAAATCATGCCGGTCTGGTTCGAGTGGGCAGGGGCGATTTTTCTTCTGTTCCTTTCAGTGAAGCCGATTTCAAGAAGTATCATGAACCGGTTTAAGTCTGAAAAGGGAGTACAACACCACATTGAAAATGAGAGAGATCTCCATGCAGAAAACACTGATATAAGCACTTGCTATGAGCCTGACTGAGGCTGTTCATAAGGACCGGTCAGGTCCAGAAGCCTTCTTCCACCTGGGAGTTTACGAAAATAATCGTATCAGTCAACAAAATTAAAATAATTTAGTGGTTGGGGAGTTTTCATTAAAACTCCCGACACTTCAAATAATTAGGTTAAGGGGTCATTTAAAACTATGTCAAAAAAGCATCCTGAATGCCCACTGTATAATCACAATACTTGCAAAGAGCTTCATAATCCCAAACTGTGTGCCATGGTCAGGAAGGATAAAACCTGCCTTAGAAAGATAAAAAAACGTAA
>JAUWDC010000099.1 GCA_030608985.1 Desulfobia sp.
ACTTTTCGAAAAAACAACAATTAATGATCTAGTTCTGGAAAACCGCCTGGTACGTTCCGCCACCTGGGAAGGAATGTGTGACGACGATGGGCGTCCAACCCCGCAACTTGACTCCTGTTACAAGGACCTGGCCCGCGGGAAAGTTGGCCTTATAATTTCAGGATATACCTTTGTCAGACCGGATGGGAAACAGCTGCCCAAAAAGATGGGAATCCATACCGATGATTTTGCAGAGGACATGAAAAGACTGACTGCAAGTGTCCATGATGCCGGCGGCAAAATCTGCCTTCAGATTGTCCATGCCGGGGGTCAGACCAGCTCCGCCAGTGCAGGCCGGCAGCCCCTCGCCCCTTCAGCAGTTGAAGTAGAGCAGTTTCCTGAAAAACCAGCGGAAATGACCCAGCAGGACATTGATGAAATCATTGCTGCTTTTGTCCAGGCTGCTCGACGGGCCAAAGAGTATGGCTTTGATGCCGTGCAGTTGCACGGAGCCCATGGATACCTGATCAACCAATTCCTCTCTCCTCTCACCAACAGACGCCATGACGATTATGGCGGCAGCCTAGAAAAACGATGCCGATTCCTCATGGAGGTCTACCGGGCGGTAAGGGACATCGTGGGTGCTGATTACCCGGTCATGGCCAAACTAAACGGTGATGATTTTCTCGATGGCGGCCTCGAGGCCAAAGATGCCGTCTATGCAGCCAGACTCCTTGATCAATCAGGAATAGACGCCATTGAAGTAAGTGGTGGCACCTCGGCTTCCGGAGACCACAATCCGATACGGGTAAAAATTAAAACGCCTGAACAGGAGGCCTACAATCTGAAACTGGCGCAACAGATTAAAAAAGAGGTAACCTGTCCCGTCATGGTAGTGGGAGGCTTCAGAAGTATTGATGTCATTGAAAAAGTATTACAAGAAGGCTCTGCAGATTATATCTCCCTGGCCCGGCCCCTCATCAGAGAACCAGACCTTGCCAAACGTTGGCATGATGGGAACAAAGAGCCGGCTCACTGCATTTCCTGTAACGGCTGCTTTAAACCAGGCCTCAAAGGTGAAGGAATTTATTGTGTCGTTAAAAAAAAGGAACAGGAAAAAGGTTGATGGCATCGCAACTTAACCATCTCTAAATAGAACGATGACCTCCATACATTTATCATCAATAGTCCTGGTCTTTGTCGGCGCCTGCTTGATGGCTGCATCGATAAAGCTCAGCCTGAAGACCGGTAAAAATGTTCCGACCAGCTTACAGAGCAGCTGGAGGATACTTACCTACCTGATGTTTTTTTTCCTGGCGGGTTATCTTACCTTTCTGACCGTACAGATAAAACAGCTGGACATCCCGATAGAACTGATAACCGGTATTGTTTTCTGTGGAGGAGCCCTCTTTGTTTTCCTCATCACCAACCTCACAAAAAGGACTGTTTCGAAAATAAGAAAGGGCGAAAAACTTCTCCAGAATGCCCATCACCAACTCGAAATCCGAGTGGAAGAACGCACAGAAGATCTAAAAAGGCCCTGGATGATCTTGAACAAGAGGCCAACGAACGTGAAAAAACAGCCCTGGCCTTCAAAGAACTCAATACCGAACTGGTGCAGATCCTGAACTCCACGGCAGACGGCATTCGTGTTATCGACAAAAATTTCATTATGCGCCGTGTCAACAGGCCTTTTGCTGAACTTGCAGGAATCCCTGAAGAAAAGCTTATCGGAACCCATTGCCATGAGGGGTTCAAGGGGCATGCCTGCCATACTCCCGACTGCCCGGTTCAAAAAATTCTTCATGGTGAAAAGAGAGTGGACTGCGAAGTGGAAATCGACACTCAAGACGGTCGCACCGTTCCCTGCATTGTGACCGCCATCCCCTATTACAATCCAGACGGAGAGCTTATTGGTGTAGTTGAAGGCTTCCGCGACATATCAGACAGAAAAGAGATGGAAAACAAGCTCAAAGAAATCTCAATTACTGACGAGCTGACAGGTATTCTCAACCGGCGCGGTTTTATGTCCATGGCAGAAAAACAGCTGCAACTTGGTAAAAGAATAGAAAAACCTATGTATCTGCTGTATGCCGATATAGACAACATGAAATGGATAAACGACAACCTGGGGCATACCATCGGCGATCAGGCCCTGGTGGAGGCGACAAACCTTCTCCGGGATACATGCAGGCAAGCTGACCTCATCGGTATTGGCAGATTAGGTGGCGATGAATTTGCCATCCTCATGTTCAGTGATGATGTTACCTCATGCTGCGATCATCCTGTTCTCGATAGAATTGACAAAAACATTGCGGCAAGAAACGAAAATAACAATTCCCATTACACCCTTTCAATAAGCACAGGAATTGTGCGGTATGACCCGAAAGACCATACAAGCATTGAAGAATTCATCTCCAAAGGGGATGAGGCGATGTATGCCTGTAAAAAAGAACGAAAAAATAAAGCCGCCAACATTCCCAACTGACACACCATCACACCTTTCCCGGAAATGCAAAATCAAATACACGGTTTCTCCTTACTTCAAGAGAGCAATGTCCCAGAGTTAAACGGCACAGCCTCCCTTTATGAGCATGAAAAAAGTGGCGCCCGCCTCCTGCACCTGGGCAATGATGACGACAATAAAGTCTTCTCCATTTTTTTCCGAACACCTCCTGCTGACTCAACCGGTGTAGCTCACATACTTGAACATTCGGTTCTCTGCGGTTCAAAAAAATTCCCCTGCAAAGAGCCTTTTGTTGAGCTAATGAAGGGATCTCTCAATACCTTTCTGAATGCCTTCACCTTTTCAGATAAAACAGGCTATCCAGTAGCCAGCCGCAATGAAAAAGATTTTTTCAACCTGATGGATGTCTACCTTGACGCTGTCTTCCATCCCAACATTTATGACCGCCCGGAAATTTTTCTGCAGGAGGGATGGCATTACTCACTGCCGGACAAGGATGCCGCTCTCCTATATAACGGTGTGGTGTATAACGAAATGAAAGGGGCTTTCTCTTCTCCGGAACAAATACTCTACCGCAAAATTGAAGAGTCCCTTTTCCCTGATACTCCATATGGTGTAGAGTCAGGCGGTGTTCCCGATGACATCCCTGCCCTCAGTTATGAACAGTTTCTAGATTTTCATAAAACGTACTATCACCCGGCAAACAGCTATATTTTCCTCTATGGCAACGGTGACATTAACCGCCAGCTCGCCTTTCTCAATGACTCCTATCTTGACACATTCAGCCGGCTTGCCATAGACTCCGCTATCCCCTTGCAGTCCCCTTTTGCAAATCTTCAGCACATAACTGACAGTTATCCGGTTGGCGATGATGAAGAGCTGACGGAAAAGGCCTTTTTTGCCATGAACTTTGCAACTGTTGAGGTGACGGATGCCGAAACCGTTCTTGGCCTTACCATACTCAATAGAATCCTTCTTCAGACCGCGGCTTCCCCACTGAAAAAAGCATTGATAGATGCAGGGATTGGCAAAGATGTCACTGGCCATTTTGACACCGACATTAGACAGCCCGTGTTGTCCATTATCGCCAAACATGCTGACAGTTCCCAGAAATCCGCCTTCTGTGATTGCATCAAGAGCACCCTTGAAAAAGAGATAGAAAATGGTTTAAGCGAAAAACTGGTGGATGCATCTATCAACAATATCGAATTTCAGCTTCGGGAAGCTGACTATCACTCCTTTCCCAAGGGACTTGTATACGCAATCCAGTGCATGTCCACCTGGCTTTACGATGGAGACCCTCTCGCCCCTCTCCGCTATGAACAGCACATCGCGGCTATCAAGACAAAGGCAAAAAGTGGATATTTTGAAAAGCTTATACGCACTATGCTTCTTGACAACCCCCATGCCTCGCTTGTTACCCTCCTGCCTGAACAGGGATTAAACAGTAAAAACGAAGCGAATCTAAAGGAAAAACTGGCCGTACTGAAAGCCCGGTTTTCATCCCAGGATATTGACACCCTGGTGATTAAAACGAAAAAACTTGGAGAATACCAGCAGGCTGCAGACACTTCTCAGGATCTCGCCACTATTCCCCTCCTTGAACTAAGCGATGTCAATACCGAAGCGGAACGGCTTCCATTAGACGAAAAAAATGGTGGGACAACAACACTTTTTCACCCGATTTTCACCCATGACATCTCCTATGTTGATCTTTATTTTGACACCGCATCTGTTCCTAAAAAACTCACCCCTTATCTCGCTCTTCTTGATCGGGTTATGGGCAGAATGAATACCAGCAGATATGATTACATCTCTCTCTCCAATGAATTAAATATCCACCTGGGAGATATTTCTTTTTCAGCCCATTGCTTTTCAGAATATAAAAACAGGGACGTCTATCATCCGAAATTCATAGTTTCCGCCAAAGCCCTCACTGCAAAAACAGATACAATGACGGAACTCATTGAAGAAGTTATTCTACATAGTGATTTCAGCGACAGGAGGCGTCTCCAGGAAATTATCAGGGAAATACGCTCTCATCTTGAGATGCAGATCATGCATTCCGGGCACGTATATGCCCGCCGGAGAATAGCCTCGTATCTGACTGCCCGCGGTTATTTCCAGGAGCAGCTCAGCGGCATCTCTTTTTATCTTTTTATAAAAGACCTGGATGATAATTTTTCAGAAAAGGCAGAGACCATTGCGGAGTCCCTGCGCCAGACGGCAGGATTGGTCTTTCATAGTCGCAACGCTCTTATCAGCATCACAGCTGACCAAAATGATCTTGAGAAAATAGATGCCGGCATATCCGGGATTATCAATAATTGTCCCGACTCTAGGCCGGCACAGGTGGAACAGCGTTTGATGCAGAAAATGAAAAACGAAGGATTTATCATTCCCGGCCAGGTCCAGTATGTTGCCAAAGGAACGAATTTAGGAGTGGATGGGGTATCATATGACAACAGGCTCCTGCTGCTGCAGACCATCCTTGGCACCGACTATTTGTGGAACAATGTCCGTGTGATGGGTGGGGCATACGGAGCTGCTGCAAAATTTCTCCATGACGGCACAGTGTACTTTTCTTCATACCGTGATCCGAATCTCGCCGATACTCTCAAAATATACAATGCTGTTCCACATTTTATCAGATCCTTTGCCCCGGATGCGCGTGAAATGCGTAAGTATATTATCGGCACCATTGGCCAGCTTGACGCACCTTTGACTCCTTCGATGAAAGGAGAAAGGGCAACAGAAGATTTTATATCGCATATAGAACAGGATGATATCCAGCAGGAACGCGATGACATTCTGTCTACAACAGCAGAGGATCTTACTGTTTTCGCCGACCCTCTGGAAGATGCCATGTCCAAAGGGATATGCTGCACAATAGGCTCTGAGGCTAAAATAAGAGAAAATGAAGAACTGTTTGATTCAGTGACTTCGCTGATGTGAGAAAGGATAGTGAGTGAAGCAGAACACATCCTCTAACTTAAAACTTCATACTTTCAATTTTGACGTATTCTCAAAAAGCCTTTTTTTACCACAGAGGGCACAGAGATCACAAAGAAATATTTTTTATTACAAGTAGTTACCTCTGTGATCTCTGTGGTTAATTTATAGTTTTTACGACTTCATCAACTTTAAACTTTCTGTTAAATCCATCCCTGGAGCACATCTATAATCTTACCGGCCTGATCAGCACTTGAAATGTTGAATTTCGTCTGGGCACGATACTCACCCTG
>JAUWDC010000229.1 GCA_030608985.1 Desulfobia sp.
AAAGAGATAATACCTATCATCTCTGATGCAGGAACAACGAATTATGAAAGTTGATACTGCACTAAAATAATGAATAAGTCACATCCATTAACTTAAAACTTAACACTTTCAACTTAAAACTTTCATACAAATCAAACAGAGCAATCTGAAACAATTCTGTTTCGTCCCCCTTCTTTTGCTTCATAAAGAAGGGTGTCGGCTTTTTTAACCATTTCATCGAGGCTTTCATCCAGTACAGTTGTGACACCAATACTGAGTGTCACATGGATTGTATCTTCCCCATTATTGATAGTAACAGGAGAGGACGCTATCGCCTGGCGCAATCCATCGAAAATCATATCAACAGCTTCGTCCTGCATATTGACCGCCAAAATACAGAATTCTTCCCCACCCAGCCTGGCAACAATATCTGTTTTTCGCATTCTTTTCTGGATTGACGAAGCTATGTGTTTAAGAACCTCATCGCCGGCATCATGCCCATATGTATCATTGACCTTTTTAAAAAAATCTATGTCTAACATGGCGCATACCAGGGAAACATTATCCCTCTTGGCATTGGCATAGAGCCCGCCTCCAGCATCATAAAAATAGCGCCTGTTATACAGCCCTGTCAAAAAATCTTTTATCGCAGATTCTTTAATGAGCCTGACATATTCAAGATGCTCAACATGCTGAGCTATCCTGCTGTAGAATTCCTCTGTGGTTGTTAACTGTTTGACAAAAAAATCATTGGCTCCGTTTTTAATAAAGCGCGCACTAATAATCTGTTCACCTTTCGATGACATGCCAATAACAACCATCTCCTCCCTGCTGTGTTTCTTACGAATTTTCTGTATCAACTGCAGTCCGTCCATCTTGGGCATGAAATAGTCCGTTAGAACAAGCTTGACATCGGGGTGCTCCTCAAGCACGGCAAGAGCCTCTTCTCCACTATTTGCCGTCAAAGTCTGATACTGTTGAACCTTCAGGAGATTGACAAAAAACCGCACAAAAAATTTAGAATCATCAACAACCAGTATTTTAACCTGTTTATTCTGCTCCAGTTTTTTCAAGAGAGCGAGGATGTAATTCAGGCTCTGGGCGTCTTCCTTGAGGACGTAATCCACAACTTTATACGACCAGACATGCTCCCGAACCTCCTCATCAAGAAGGCCTGAAAACACAATGGCAGGGATACCACGCGCCACAACTTCTTTGACTATCTCCCCCTTTGGTGCATCTGGAAGATTGTAATCAAGGAGTGCGGCAAAAAAATTATCTTTTTCTGTTTGCAGAAGATCAACAGCATCCTTCATTGTCTGCACCCAGGTAACATCATACATCGCTTCCTGTTGCAGTCTTTTGGAGACAAGGACTCCCATCATCCTGTTATCTTCAACAACCAGTATTTTTTTCACATCTTCCCCTCTCTCCTCAAGCAAACCTGGAGCACGGAAATTGCTGCAGGTGTCACACCGGAAATGCGAGATGCCTGCCCCAGGGACCTAGGGCGAACTCTGGCCAGCTTCTCCACGACCTCATGGGAAAGCCCTGGAAGCTCTGCATAGTTCATATTTTCCGGCAACACTATATTCTCAAGTTTTTTGAAACGTTCTACCTGTTCTTGCTGACGTTTTATATATCCCTCATACTTCACTTGATTTTGCACTTCAAGCCTAACGTTAGAATCCACCTGTATTTCAATCCCCAGCAAATCTTGCAAATCATCCAGGACAAGCTCGGGTCTGCGCAATAGACCTGCCAGGGATACCATATTTTTTAATGGGGCCATATCGCGGCTTGACAGCCTGTTATTTGTTTCCGGTGTTGGCTTCACCATGGTGGTGTTGAGCCAAGCCGTGCCGCTATCAATAGCATCTCGCTTCTGAGTAAACGCAGTATATGTTTTCTCATCCACCAACCCCAGTTTATAACCAATATCCCTCAACCGGATATCGGCATTGTCTTCACGCAGCAAAAGACGATATTCTGCACGTGAGGTAAAAAGACGATACGGTTCCTTCGTCCCACGTGTAACAAGATCATCAATGAGAACCCCTATATAGGCTTGGGAACGGTCCAAGACAAGAGGCTCTTCCCCCCGGACATACTTCACCGCATTAATACCAGCCATCAGTCCTTGGGCAGCAGCCTCCTCATAACCAGAGGTTCCATTAATTTGCCCTGCCAGAAACAACCCGTTGACACGCTTTGTTTCCAGCGACGGCTCAAGTTCAAGGGGGTCTACATAGTCATATTCTATGGCATAGCCGGGCCTGATCACTTTCACATTCTCCAGACCTTTAATGCTATGCAGCATGGCAAGTTGTACATCAACAGGCAAACTGGTAGGAACTCCATTTGGATAGACTTCTACCGTATCAAGCCCTTCCGGCTCCAAAAAAATCTGGTGGCGGTTTTTTTCCGGAAAACGCATAACCTTATCTTCAATAGAAGGACAATAGCGAGCACCAACCCCCTCAATAATTCCTGTATACATAGGTGAGCGGTCTGTCCCACCCCTGATTATTTCATGGGTCTGTTCATTCGTATAGGTGATGAAACAGGGCCGCTGGGGCAATTTAGGTCTGGAGGAAGAGAAAGAAAAGAGGGCAGGTGGATCATCGGTTTCCTGGATCTCCAGTCCTTCATAGTTAATTGTTGTCCCATCCAGGCGGGGAGTGGTTCCTGTTTTCATTCTACCCATCCGGAAACCTAAATCTTTGAGGTTTTCGGCGAGTTTCACAGAAGGGACGTCTCCCATCCGACCGGAAGGGAAAGATTTCAGGCCAATATGAATCAGCCCATTCAGGAAGGTCCCGGCAACAATGACAACGGCATCACACAAGAGGGATTCCTCAAGAGAAGTCACAACCCCCTGGATTCGGCCATCTTCCACAAGCAGGGAGTCGGCAACATCCTGACGAATATCAAGCCCTTGTAAATTTTCCAACAAGGTCTTCATTCTCAGCCTGTAAAGCAAGCGGTCAGCCTGGGCCCGAGATGACCAGACTGCAGGCCCTTTACTCGTATTAAGGCGACGGAATTGTATTGCTGTCGCATCAATATTTTTAGCCATTTCACCGCCAAGAGCATCAATTTCTTTTACAAGATGCCCTTTTGCAAGCCCACCGATAGCAGGATTACAGGACATGGCTCCGATCGTGTCGGCGTTAATTGTGATTATTGCCGTTTTACAGCCCATCCGAGCTGAAGCCAAAGCTGCTTCACACCCGGCATGCCCGGCTCCTATTACGACAACGTCATATGTTTGAGAAGACAAGATATAACAACCAGGTTTCGGGTTTCAGGTTTCAGGTTTCGGGTGTCGGGGTTCGAAATCCACGCCCCTACCCCTCGATCCTATTTCTCCCAGGATATAAATGCCCATTTCACAGGTGTATGCCGTTGGAAAAGCCAGAGACCTTCTTCCGTCTCGCTAAGCCTTTCATCAACATACTCCGCAAGTCTTTCTTCTTCGTCAGTCGTCAAGGAATCCAGCATCCAGCGGGTGGCCTCAATCGCCTCTTCCCTGGAAGTAAAAACTTTTGACTGCTCTAACTCGATATAGTCGATTTTAGGATGAATTCCCATCTGATAGAGAAGATTCACAGTAATAATATAGCCTGGGCCTGGGTCAAACGGGCGTCCCAGAGCTTCAAAAAGATCAGGATCAAATGG
>JAUWDC010000222.1 GCA_030608985.1 Desulfobia sp.
GTAATGATTTCTGAGAAGGAAAAGCCGTATCTCCCTGGGGGTATAGCCTTTATCCATAACATCCCGCAGATTGAGGACATTCTTATTGTCCCGGCTCATCTTTTTGCCGCCAACCAGGAATAATTCACTGTGAATCCAGAACTTGGCCAAAGGCTTTCCGGTAAGGCTCTCTGCGATGGCATTTTCATTTTCATGATGAGGGAAAATAAGATCACGACCACTGGTGTGAATATCCATGGTATCCCCCAGAAAATGCAGGGTCATTGCAGCACACTCGATATGACATCCCGGTCGCATATTTCCAAACTCGGTCTTATAAAAGATACCCCTTTTGAGTTCAGCCAGCGTGGAGCGCTTCATGAGAGTAAAATCGAGAGGACTCTGTTTTTCATATTCATCCAGATCAACGGTTTTCCCTATTTTAATTTTATCAAGATCCACTCTGGAAAGCTGACCATATTTAGCAAATTTACTGATATCAAAATAGACAGACCCGTGCTTTTCATAGGCATACCCTTTGTGGACAAGATCATGGGCCAGTTGCACCATCTCTTCAACATGCTCTGATGCCCGTGGATAGCATGAAGCGGGCTTAACCCCAAGGGCCTTGATATCATCTTTAAACTTGTTGATATAATGCCCGGTAAATTCTGCCAGAGTTTGGCCCTTCTTCTCAGCTCCTGCTATTGTATTGTCATCAAGATCAGTGAAATTCATATAAAATTCCACGTTATACCCTTTACTGAGCAGGAGCCGGTTAATCAGGTCTGCGACAATGAATCGCCTGCAATGGCCAAGATTGGCACTTTCATGTGCTGTTGGGCCACAGGCGTAGAAAGTAACCCTCTCAGGAGAAAGAGGTCGAAAAATTTCCTTTTTACGAGACAGAGAATTGAAAAATCGCAGCCCTGATTCTTTTTCTTTTGTCTCTTTTTTGCGGGTAAAAAGCTCTGTACTCAGATATTTATCACCGCTGTCTGGAAGTATGACGACAATAACACCCTCATCAAGCTGTTCTGCCCTGGCAAGAGCAGCGCATATGGCAGCACCGGAACTCATACCTGCAAAAATCCCCTCCTTCCTGGCAAGGAGGCGCACATGGCGGAATGCTTCTTCGTCTGGGATATTAATAATGGAATAGGGAAGCTTCTTATTAAAGATTCCGGGCTTGTATGACTCCTTCATGTTTTTAAGGCCCTGGATCTTATGACCGAGAAAGGGTTCAACAGCTATTACCCGAACTTCAGGATGCTCTTCAGTAAAATATTTACAGAGGCCCATTGCCGTACCGGTGGTTCCAAGAGTGGTCACGATATCAGTGACGAGCCCTCCCGTCTGCGCCCAGATCTCCGGCCCAGTCGTTTGCATATGGGCGAGCCAGTTTGCGTCATTGTTAAACTGGTCAGTTAAAAAATAGCGATCTGGGTGTTCACGGGCCATGGCATAGGCCTGTTCAATCGCACCATCGGTGCTTCGTTTCCCTGGCGTAAGTAGGATTTCAGCCCCATAGGCCTGCATGATTTTTCGTCGCTCAATACTGGCAGACTCCGGCATGACAAGCTGACAGCGATAGCCCTTGACAGCACAGACCATGGCCATACCAATTCCTGTATTGCCGCTGGTGGCTTCAAGAACAATCTTATCCGGTGTAAGCTCTCCGCTTTGCTCTGCCACTTCTATCATGGAAAGAGCAATTCTATCTTTTACAGAACCACCTGGATTGCCTGATTCCAACTTGGCATATATGGTTATGTTTTTATGGGGATTTAAGCGGTTGATGCGAACAATAGGTGTATTGCCGATCAGTTCAAGGATATTATTATATGCTTTGGGGGCTGCGTGCGTTTTCATGATACTGTTATAGCCACCAAATTAACGAAACGCACGAATTTTTTAGAATTGGAACTGCGACAGTAAGGGAGACTGGCGAAACTACCTAAAAAAAAGAGCAGGCATCCGGTGATACCGGAGCCTGCTCTTTAAAAAAATACTTCTGAAAAAATACGCTTGATCAGGCTGTTTTTTCATTCTCCAGTTTTACTGAAATAGCAACCTTATACAGAATAGTCAGAATAAAGCCTCCTGTCGCCCAGATCCCGGCAGTTATACCAAGTTCAACGGCTGTTGGATAGTACTCAGTGATATGCTCGAGTGGAGTAGGAACAAAACCTCCGAGAACAAGGCCGAGACCCTTATCAATCCAGAAGGATAGGAAAATCAGGATACAGGCCACAGCAAGCTGCGCGTCAGACTGTACCTTCCTGGCATAGAATATTAGACCAATACCGATAATACCCATGATAACAGAGGCCCTCATAAACGGTACCAGGTTGTTGAATACCTCGCCGGTCAGATGGTCAGCGAGACCAAAATAGAGATAATCAATGGTATGCATATGACCCGGTATCTGACTGTAATAGCCAACGAAGACTTCACAGCCAAGAAGGAAGAAGTTAACAAGTGCCGCGTAACCTATGATAGTAACGAGTTTATCTTGAGCAACCCGGCCAACGTCAAACTTGGTGGTCTGCTTCATAACAAGAGCGATAACCAGGAGTAGCGCTGGTCCTGCTGCAAACGCCGAAGCAAGAAAACGGGGCGCCAGTACGGCGGTCAGCCAGAAGTGACGTCCAGGAAGACCACAGTAAAGATACGCCGTTACCGTATGAATACTGATAGCCCAGGGGATGGAGAGGTAAATCAACGGTTTTACCCAATTTGCATACTTCACCCCTTTATATTCTGAATGGAGTACAGCCCAGCCGCACACGACATTCAAAAAGAGGTAGCCATTCAGAACGATCATGTCATAAAACAACATGGATTTCGGTGATGCATGAAACACAACATTCAATGCCCGCAGCGGCTGTCCAAGGTCAGCCATAATGAAAAGCAGACACATGATAACCGCAGCAATAGCCATAAACTCACCAAGGATGGTGATGCGACCGAAGTCCTTATAGTGATGGAGATAATAGGGTAAAACAAGCATCAATCCACCGGCGGCCACACCGACCAGGAAGGTAAACTGGGAAATGTAAATACCCCAGGTCACATCCCGGCTCATGCCGGTGGCACCAAGACCATAATTATACTGGACAATATAGCAGATAGCCCCTACTCCCATAATACCAAGGAGCAGAAACATCCATGCCCAGTATGTTCCGTTACCTTTGAGCGCTTTTTCTAACATAATGCTTCACCTTATATAATGTAGAATACCGAGGGCTTGGTGCCCAGAGTAGGTTTACGTTGAATGGTGAACCGAGTCCGCAGCACCTGAGAAATTTCAGAGTGTGGATCATTCAGGTCCCCAAAGACCATTGCCCCTGTTCCACCGGTCGCCTCTACACACAGAGGTTCTTTGCCCTTATTCACACGCCAGGCACACATGCTGCATTTTTCGACAACACCACGCGTTCTAGTGGGGAAGAGAGGGTTTGTTTCCTTTATAAAAGGACGCCCGTCTTTTTCTCCGCGAGGATCGCGCCAGTTAAAGCTTCGTGCGCCATAAGGACAGGCAGCCATACAAAAACGACAGCCGATGCAGCGATGGAAATCCATCATGACAATACCATCCTTGTTCTTAAAGGTCGCCTTAGTAGGGCAGGCCCTGACACAGGGAGGATTGTCACAGTGGTTACACAAAACCAGAAACGGCATCGAGTTATGTTTGATATTCTTTTTATATT
>JAUWDC010000013.1 GCA_030608985.1 Desulfobia sp.
TTATCTCACGGTATTTATCGATCTGTTTTCTCGGATTGTTGTAGGCTGGGACCTCAGTGCGACTCTCGAAAGATATTCAGCAATACGGGCTCTTAACAAGGCGATTCTGAGACGCAGACCAGGCCAAGGGCTGATGGTGCATAGTGATCGAGGAGTTCAGTATGCCAGTAGTGATTTCAGATCAGTATTGCAAAAACATGGTTTTGTTCAAAGCATGAGTCGGAAAGGCAACTGCTGGGATAACGCGGTTGCTGAGTCATTTTTTCATTCGATAAAAACACAAATGATTCATCATTGTAAATTTCAGAATGTAGTCGAAGCGGAACGGGCTCTATTTAACTACATTGAAGTCTACTACAATCGACAGAGAAAGCATTCTACTAATGGGTACAAAACACCCGCTCAATATGAGATGGAATGGTGGAATAAAAGAAAAGCGGCTTAACTTCGACTCCACTTTTTTTATGGCAAGATCAATAACTCAATAACTCAATAACCCAATAACTCAATAACCCAATTAACTCAAAATGCCCTTACTTGGAGCTCATATGTCTGTGGCCGGCGGATTACACCTGGCCTTTGAAAGAATACGTCAAGTTGGTGGTGAGGCCTTACAGATTTTCACACGAAACCAACGGCAGTGGCAGGTTGCACCAATTTCACCTGCTGAGCAAGTTCTTTTTCAAAAAGAAAGGGAGAAATGGGGGAAAGGCCCAGTGGCTGCCCATAATTCCTATCTCATTAATCTGGCGGCGAAAAAAGAGGAAACTCGGATTAAATCCGTACAAGCCATGGCTGATGAGATTGGCCGAGTAGCCGCTTTAGGAATACCATACTTGATCATGCACCCTGGTTCACATGGTGGCGATGGCATTGAGGCCGGCCTGGAACGGTTTGTGAACAATTTAGATACGGCCATGGGGTCGGTTAAGCAATGTGATGACGTGATGGTGCTGCTTGAGAATACCGCAGGTCAGGGTACAGGGTTGGGGTCGGCTTTTAATGAACTAAGCTATATCATTAACAATTCAAGGTACAAAGAGCGGCTTGGGGTATGTCTTGACACATGTCATCTTTTTGCCGCAGGGTACGATTTTCGCACCCCGGAAAAGTACACGGAGACTTTTCTGCTTTTCGAGACAGAAGTCGGGATTGATCGGATCAGGTTTTTTCATATCAATGATTCGAAAAAAGCGCTGGGCAGTCGGGTGGACAGGCACGAGCATATAGGCAAGGGGGAAATAGGTCTGGAAGGTTTTCGGAATCTGGTGAACGATGAACGTTTTCGTCATCACCCAATGACGTTAGAAACCCCGAAAGGAAAGGATCTTCTGGAGGATATTGAGAATTTGGCTGTTTTGAAGAGTTTAATCAGGCAAAATTAAACCGCAAAATATCGAACAAGAAATGTCGAATGATGAAGTAAGGAAGAACTAATCAAATGTAAACATCCACACTTCGATATTCATAATTCCCTGTTCGATATTCAAAATTATTTTTTGATCTTGTTGCTTTACTGAACAGTTACAAAAAATCAGTCCATATCCTCCATCAGCTTACCACAGCATAAAGGTACATCGCCACCAGATTTAACATTCATATATTTGTTACAGATATCACAGTAATATGTACAGTCTTTTTCTGATTTTTTATCGCTGAAAACTGTTTTACCGCCAGGGATACCCTCAATAACAAATCGGGCAAAAGTGTCTCCAGGGGGGATGTAATTTCCCATGGGGGTCATTTTTTTATTATCTTTCAGGCAGTCAACCATCACCCGCCAGAGAAGTTCAAGCTCTGATGTTTCCTGCTCATTGGCCGGATGAAACTCAACAACATTTCTGTCAACACTGATTTTCATGATAGACACCTCATAAAGTTAGTAAATTAGTAATTTGAGAATTATTACTATATATTGCTAACTACTGATTTTGTCAACAAAAAAATCGAGTTGAACTGGACAATGATCAGATCCCATGACGGTTTTCAGAATTGAGGCATCGGCGACACGAGAGGGGCTATTTTTGTCCACACAGAAATAATCTATGCGCCAGCCAATATCCCTTGCCCGGGCATTATAACGATAGCTCCACCAGGTATAATGGCCTGCTTCAGTATTAAACAAGCGAAAGGTGTCAAGGAAGCCATTGTCAAGAAATGTATCCATCCATTTCCTTTCCTGGAGAGTGTAGCCGGCATTTGATTCATTCTCTTTTGGGTTTTTGAGGTCGATTGGTTTGTGGGCAACGTTATAATCACCGCAGATGACGACTGACTTCTGTGTGGCAAGCTTCTGCGCATGATCCTGCACTGCCTTGTTAAACTGAATTTTATAATCAAGTCGTTTGAGGCCGTGACCTGCATTGGGAAAGTAAATATTGATAAAGAAAAAATCAGGGAACTCCAGGGTTTGGATCCGCCCTTCTTTGTCAAAGGCGGGCTCATTGAGCCCAAAACTGATGGAAAGGGGAGTAAGCCGGCTGTATATAGCTACTCCGGAATAGCCTTTTTTTTCGGCACTATGCCAATAAGAGGTATAGCCCGGGATATTTTTAAGGGAGTCCGAAAGTTGATCCGGATGGGCCTTTGTCTCCTGGATTGCGATAATGTCGGCATCAAACTCCTGTATCATATCGACAAAACCCTTTTTTTCCATTGCCCTGATGCCATTGACATTCCAGGAAATAAATTTTTTATTGTTTTTCCCTTTTGCAGGTATTTTTTTCGGTATTTTCCGAGGCGTCACCCCTATCTGGGGGCAGACTTCATTGAGGGCACAGCGATCGCAATGGGGAGCAACCGGCCGGCATATTGCCTGACCATAGGCAACAAGCAATGAGTTGACCTTGATCCAATATTTTTTTGGTAATTTCTTGCGGAGTGCCATTTCTGTCTGCAGCGGATCCTTGGTTTTCACATACCCCCAGATATTCATAATCCGATGGACATGGGTATCGACACAAATTGCAGGTTTATGAAAGGCAACGCTGACTACCAGGTTGGCAGTTTTGCGACCGACACCGGGCAGGGTGACAAGTTGCTCCACAGTGTCCGGAACCCTATTGCCAAAAGCCTCCAGGACGTTTGGAAGTTTGATCAGATATTTCGCTTTGTTCCGGTAAAAGCCAACAGGATAAATAAGCTTGGCAATCTTTTCTTCGCTCAAATGTGCAAGACCCTGCTGATCAGGAGCATGTTTGAACAGCCGCTCAGCAGCTTGAGCCGTGGTTTCGTCTTTGGTGCGAGCGGAAAGGATGGTCGCCACCAGGACCTTGAAGGGATCCTTGGTCTGGACCGCAATAAGATCCACAACTGGGACTTTCAGGCCTTCCACTTCTTTTGCCACAATATCAAGAAGATGTTTAATCGGGGCGGTCATGTTGTTTTGTCCTTTTAGTCAATGAATATCCGTTCATTTTTTGCTTGCATTTAGTATGCGAGAGCAGTATCTCTATTAAAATTTTGTTTCATTTTGTTGCCGTGGAATCTATTTCAAACGTCCGTCACATGACGTTTTTTTTATTTCTGGAAGCATATCAAAATCAGAATGTTATTCAAGTAATGGCTTAAATTTTAACACTATAATAAGGGAAACATCACAATGATTTACAAAATTTTTCCGTTTTTGCTCTGGTTCAAAGGGTATAACGGGAGCAAATTCCAGATTGACCTGATGGCCGGTATTACCGTGGCCATGGTTTTGATTCCGCAGTCAATGGCTTATGCCCAGTTGGCAGGCCTTCCAGCCTATTACGGTCTCTATGCTGCTTTCTTGCCGCCCATGGTGGCTGCTCTTTTTGGTTCCAGTCGTCAGTTGGCCACAGGGCCGGTTGCTGTTGTGTCTTTGATGTCGGCTGCCTCTCTTGAGCCGTTAGCCACGGCAGGCGGGCCTCAATTCATTGCCTATTCCATTGTTCTTGCTCTTACAGTAGGTATCTTTCAGTTTTCCCTTGGTGTGTTGCGCCTTGGCATGGTGGTAAACTTTTTATCCCATCCGGTTATTAATGGTTTCACCAATGCCGCTGCCATCATTATTGCTTCGTCTCAGTTGTCAAAGTTTTTTGGTGTGTATGTCGATAAGGCATCCCATCATTACGAAACCATGATGCGAGTTGGTCAGGCTGCTCTTGATTATACCCATATTCCCAGTTTGATGTATGGTATTGGCGCAGTGCTCATTATGGTGATTATAAAGAAAGTCAATCCCCGTATTCCCAGTGTTCTGGTGGCTGTGGCTGTGACCACGGTGCTTTCTCTTATGACTGGTTTTAATAATGATGCCTTTGTTGATGTCAGCAAGGTGCAAATGGATGGTTTTAGTCATAAGGTTGAGACATTTAATCATGCTGTGGCGGAAATTGAAGCAATTGGTGCCGAGCGAGCCCTGGTTGGTGAAGAGGTGGATGAGCAGAAAAAGCATGAAACCGCTGGACACGGTCAGTCCATCGAATTGATTCAGCTTGAAGCCAAAGTAGCCATGCTTACCGCTAAAATGAATGAAGCCAAGCATCATGGCCATCTATCCCGTAAAGAATTACGAGATATGAAATTTGAGGCGGTGAAGATTGGTGAAGGTGATGACGCACAGTTTGCCTTTTACCCCAAAGAAGCTATTCCTGCCGGAATTAATACTGATGGTGCTACCTGGCGTTTGAAAGTCAGCAATTCGCCACTTGATGCCACTAACCTGAAAATGATGGGTGGTGGTGCCATTGTTGGTAAAATTCCTACAGGTTTAAGTTTTGCTATGCCTGGGACTGTTAAAGATCCTGTGACCGGAGAAAAGACCGGCGAGAGTCTTCTTAATCTTAAAACCTGTATGAAGTTGTTACCAACAGCTATTATTATCTCGCTTCTTGGCTTCATGGAAGCCATTGCCATTGCTAAGGCCATGGCGGCTCAGACCGGACAGAAGATTGATCCCAACCAGGAGCTCATTGGTCAGGGTCTGGCAAATATCTGTGGTTCCTTTGGTGGATCGTACTCTGTCTCCGGTTCTTTCTCCCGTTCTGCGGTCAACCTGCAGGCTGGCGCGGTCTCCGGTATTTCATCAGTTATAACGTCGCTGGTGGTCGTCCTTACCTTATTCTTTTTTACTCCTTTACTGTACCATCTCCCACAGGCAACTCTGGCTGCGGTTATTATGATGGCTGTTATCGGTTTGATTAATGTTAAGGGCTTTGTTCATGCCTATAAAGCGCAGTGGTATGATGGGGTAATTTCTGTGGGTAGTTTTTTGGTTACCCTCTATTTTGCTCCTCATCTTGATAAGGGTATTATGGTTGGTGTGGCATTTACCATGGCGGTTTTTCTGTACAAGTCCATGCGTCCGGTTGTTGCCAGCCTGTCTATGCACGAAGACAAGGTGCTTAAAAGTGCTGAGCATTATCGTCTGAAAGGCTGTAGGCATATCTCTGTTGTACGTTTTGATGGCATTCTTTTCTTTGCTAATGCATCTTACCTTGATGAGCAGGTTGCCAAGTTTCGCACGGAACAGCCTGATCTTCGCTACATTCTTCTTGATGCCAGCGGTATCAACGATATGGATGCCTCCGGTGAAGAGGCCTTGGCCCAGGTGGTAAACCGTCTGCGTAGTGCCGGCCTTGGTTTTGCCATGTGTGGTATTAAGGGCCAGGTTATGGCTGTTATGGAGAGGACTGGTCTACTTGATAAGATCGGTAAGGATAATCTGTTCCCCGATACGGAGGCGGCAGTAAAATTTATTGTTGCGACAGTTCATAGAGGGACGGATCTTCCGGAAGAAGGGTGTAAGAATTGCCCTCTTACCCAATATATTCCGCAGTAAATAGATACCTTTGCTTTACCAATAAAAAAAGGGATGCCTTATTCAGGCATCCCTTTTTTTGTATTGACAAGAGAACTGTATATTTTCTAACCCAGATAAACTGGAAAAGACATTAAGGATTTAGGGATAAGTCCCTTAACAGTAGAGGCAAGTTGTTTATTTCAATAGTATTTTTCAATTTCTTGCCACAAATAACACGAAAATTCTTTCTAAGGAACTAAAAAAACAGAACTATCCGTTGTTTGTAGATGCGGCCTCATAGAGGCTGGTGTCGCCGACAATCAGGACAGCACAGGGTGTCATGGCAATAATACGTTCTGTTGTGCTTCCCATAATCATTTTTGACACACCTGAGAGCCCATAGCCACCAACTATAATCATGTCGCTGTTATTTGCCTTGGCGGTTTCGACTATGACGTCGGATGGGCGACCCACCACAGCACTTGTCGTATATTCTGTTTTCACCCCTTCCTTTTCAAATGTGCTGCGAATAGCATCAATGTTTGCCTGGGCAGCAGGAAGATCGTGCTCACGTTCCGCCACCGAGATAATATTTATTTTGGTGAGTGTTGTGCAACTCTTACTCATGCTGACGGCTTCGGCACAGGCCAGCTCACTGAATTTAGACCCATCACCGGCAAGTAGAATGTCTTCGCCGGTGTTTAAAAAGTCACGGGGTACTATGAGAACTCGTGGAAAGCCATGGCCAATGACCTTTGTGGTCATGCTGCCGATGAAAAACTTTTTAAGGCCTGATTTGCCACAGAGCCCCATGATAACAACATCGGCTTTATGCTTAACCGCCTCATCTACGATTGTTTTATCCGGCTGAAAGGATTCGGAAACAACGATCCTGCAGTCAATTCCTTCATTTTCGGCCATGGATTGGATTCGCTCCAGGTGGGGCATTACTCTGTTCTTTTTCTCAGCCAACTGGGCATGGGCGGATACTGCCATTTCAGAATCTGTTTTTATCACATGTAATACAATAAGTTTTGCATTACAGGCCTGACCAAAAAAAATACTTTCCTGGATAGCGCCTTCACTGTAATCAGTGCCATCTGTAGCAAGGAGTATTGTGTCAACTTCGCCAAAAGGGCGAGGCGTGTAACTGTTCATGTCTCTTTACCTTTCTTGTTAATTTAATTTGAATAGTCTAAAAAACGTTTGGGGATGTCGTTCAAAGAAAACTGCGAGATAACTACCAGGCCTTACCGCTAATGATTTTTTTGATTTTATCCTCATGCTCTTTGTTTACAAGATGCATTTTTTTGCTGCTGGCTTGCTTGATTTTTTCTGTCAACATCTCAATATCTGCGGGTTTCTCCAGAAGATCAAGCGCACCTAATTTCATGGCCTCTATGGTTTTTTCAATTGTTGCCTGTCCAGTAAGCAGGATGACCTGTATTTTGGAATTTTTTTCTTTAATTCTTTTAAGGGCTTCAAGGCCATCCATTCCAGGCATTTTAAGATCGAGCACAATTGCATCAAACGCTTTCTTGTCTATTTTTTCGAGAGCCTCTACGGCCGAGGTGCAGGTTGATACATCCATGCCTCGAGATCGCATCCTTTCAGCCAGTGTCTCTACAAAATCTTCTTCATCATCAACAAGTAAAATTTTATCGGCCATATCGTAACTCCCTAGGTGCTCCAGTAGATTTTTGTATGCATCTTATATAGTTACTGGTTTTCAGACAGTATGATGTCAAGCTGCCCACGCACGGTATCTATAGTTATTTTTCCGTTAAGAGTCTGTAACAGGGCTTTTCCCTGTTCTCCTGGAAAAGATATTCCCTCCTGTTCTGCCAATCCTTTTAGGCCGGAGAGCGTTATACACGCGTCTTTTTCTTTCTTCTTTGCTGTAAGAGCAATTTTGCCTTCAGTCCCTGTCATATCCATAGCCAGGTCGAGGCAGAGCCAGATAATGTTTTCCAGAAGAAAAGGCTTGGTGGTTATCGTTACTTCGATTTCGGCTGGATTATGTTCTAATACTACTCCTTTCATGTCGGCAAATCTACGGGAAAGCTCGACAACTGTCGCTATTATTTCATCCAGATTCACTGTCTTGACGTTATGATCCACACTGTGCGCAAAAATATTCATATTCTTAATGATGGAATCTGCCCTGCTGACTTGTTTTGCAATCAAGTCAGATACTCGTTGGAGCCTCTGGGGGTCAATGTCACTCCCTTTTTCCGCCATATAAACGAGATCTTTCAAAAGACCGGCATTCTCATTTATAATGGCAAGAACATTCTTAATCTCATGGGAGATTGATGCCGACATTTTACCAAAGAACTGAAAGCCCTCTTCACTTATGAGTTCCCAATTACTATCCGTGGAATCTCCACCTTGATCACCAAGCACTTCTCTCATTTTTTCCACCAGTATTTCTAAGTTAACAGGTTTTATCAGGTAGCAATTATCACCGGCTTCCAGTATTCCGGCTTTAAAGGTGCCTTCTGATCCATGGCCCGTCATGAAAATGAACTTCATTGCAGGGCGCACGATCTCCATTTGCTTCTTGAGTTCGATACCGTTCATTTTGGGCATTTTCATGTCTAGGACAGCAAGGTGATAGAACTTTTTTTCTATTTTCTTAAGTGCCTCTTCCGGACTGGTTTCCCAGTCGGCATCTATTCCCCTTATGGCCAAGCGTTCCGCAAGGGTAGAGACTAACTCTCGCTCATCATCAACCAACAATACTCGCATTTATTTCTCCTGGTTTTCGTAAATATTCGGCTTGATGTCTAATTACTGCCAAAACCACCGAAATGTAGCAGTGAAACGGCGAATGTTTGGCATTGTTTCATAGTCGTGCAGATAAGCGCAGACTTCGAGCAGGCCGCTGAATCTATAGCTGGCTATGTGAAGCGGCCTGATCGTGCGCGCCCTGAAAGAAGTACCCTTGGGGTAAATATGGGACAATGCTAAACATTTACTGATTTTCCGGCGGTTCTTTTGGGTTAAGGGGGAGATAAACTATAAATTTGGTGCCCTCGCCAAAGGTGCTTTCAACTTCTATTTTCCCGCCCAGTTCTTTGGCAAGCCCAAAAGTAATTGGAAGACCTAGTCCGGTTCCGCCAATTTTAGTTTTAGTGGAGAAAAAAGGCTCAAAAATCCGCTCTAAATCCGCCTCAGGAATTCCACAGCCATCATCGGCAACACTTACTACCATGAAATTGTCTTCATGGTGCTGTATCTTGATATTCAGGTGCCCTCCGTCACTCATAGCGGCAAAGGCGTTGTTAATCAGGTTGAGAAAAATTTGCTGTACTTTACCCCGGTCTGTTGTGAAAATTGAAATATCGCTGTCGACATCTATTTTTACCGTGATACTCCTGTATTCTGCTTCTTTGCCAAGAAAGCCAAGGACATCTTCAATAACTGCCTTGATGTCTATGGGCTGGAATTTGACATCAAGATGACGGGCAAAGCCAAGGAGTCGTTTGGTGATGGTGCCACACCGTTCAACAGAGTTAAGAATAGAATCAATATGGCCGACAAGTTTTGTGTCACCAGCATATTTTCCGCTAAAGGAAAGAATATCTTTTAAAAGCCCGGCTTTTTCATTAATGATGGCAAGCGGGTTATTGATTTCGTGGGCTACCCCGGCAGCAAGACGACCAATGGATGCCAGCTTGTTGGTATGGGCAACTTGCCGTAAAGTAATGATTCTTTCCTTGTCGGTTGCATATATTTCGTTCACCAGGCGGGTGGCTACGGCGTGGACAACGATTATAATAAACAGAGAGGAGAGCATGACGAAGACCATAACAATGAGTCTGGTTTGGTGCCACGGCTTCATTAGTTCGGATTTATGACCCAGGATCATTGTGATGTATGGTGTCCCTGGAATGTGAGCATAGCCGTATATGATTTTATCATGAATATCTTCCGTTTTGCGGACTCTGGCTTTTTCTGAGTATGCTGGAGCTGGAATTGGAGATTTTTCCAAAATGTTTCCATGAAAGAGGGTCGGGGTCTGGATTGTTCCTTCATGGTTGATGAGGAATGCGTCACCGCCTTCTATCAGATCCGTTTGCAGGAGAAGATCATTGAAGCCGGCACTGTCCAGGGTGGCCCGGAGGATATAGGACGAGCCATCTGTTTGTTGTTGTTTTACAGCAATAATTATGTGGGGAACTTTTCGGTAACCAAGAAACACGTCACTTATGTATGCTCCATTTTTGACGGTTTCTTTAAACCAGTGGGCCTGGGCGTAGTTTTTTCCCTTGAGGTCATAATACCCTATATATCGTACTTGATCCCCGGAAGAAGTAATGACGCCAAAGTCGGTAAAACCACCAATGGTTCTTTTAAGGGTATGGAAAATATCTGAAAAAATTTTCTCGTTGGTTATTTCTGCAAAAGTATAGGGCCGGGTGGCCAGGTCCAGAGCTGTTTTGCGTTGATTCAGGTAAAAAGCAACCGTACGGGTCGTGCTGGAGACAATCTGGGCAGTGCGGAGGTGTATTTCATTCTCGGCGTAGTCTTTCGTGACAAGGTAATCAAATATGGCGAGGCCACTGAAAGGGCCGAATGCCGCCCATGCCAGAAGCAGAACCCTTTTCTTCCACAGGCTCCTGAAATGAAAGTGATATTTAAAAGGACCCTGGTCGGAAGCCTTGTAGTCCCAAAAATCAGGTTTAAGTCGCTTCAGTAGAGACATCCGAGAATTCACCTCTCAACCTCATTATTGACTCCTTGAGTGAAGGGGGGCGGAAGAGGGAATTACGTAGCAGATGCGTGCCTTGCATGAATTTTTTCGTTGGCCTCTTTCAGTTTCTTGCTGAGCATGT
>JAUWDC010000143.1 GCA_030608985.1 Desulfobia sp.
CCCCCTGCGCCAATCAAACAGGCTGCTGCCGAACCAGCGCTATCCATTGCCCAGGAACAGGTCGTCGCTCCGTCTGCTCCTGCTGAGATTATCAGCCTGAAGCCCAGGAAAATTAAAAAGAATATACATCTTGAAAAACAAAAAGCAGTGAAAGCAGAAGAATTTCGAATCAAAAATGCCATCAATAAATTAAAGAACCAGAGAGCGCGTGAAGAAGCAGTAAAAAAAGCTGCCGAAGCCAAGGTAGCAGCAGATGCTGCCGCCCAGAATGCAGTAGATATGCTGCGTGCGGCTATTCGAACAAACACACTCCGCACTCCTGCATCGTCTACCGGGTCAAGCACAGTGCAGCAATCAGGTGCTCGTCGTCCCGGTGGCAGTATCCAGGTAGACGCAGCCCTGAAACAATATTACATATCTGTGTCCCAGAAAATCCATCAGCACTGGGTTTTGCCGGAAATGCAGAAATGGGATGAGAACCTTGAAGCCATCATAGTTGTCTACGTGAGAAGAGATGGTATTGTTACTAAAAAAGAATTTGAAAAAAAATCTCCAAATTTATTTTTCAATCAATTTGTAGAAAAAACGTTACGTGAATCTCTTCCATTACCACCCTTTCCTCCAAACTTAAAAGATAATGAACTTGAGATAGGCCTGGTTTTTCACCCAGGTGGCCTCATTTAATTTGTAACTATTCGGACATACAATTATGCGATCTGTGTATTTTTATATCACCATCTGTGTCATGACAGCAGGCATTCTTTTATCAACCTCTGCTGTTGAGGCAGGAAAAAGGGTTAACCTTGATATCACTGCGGCAAGTTTCCGTAAATTGCCTATCGCTGTTCCCTATTTTGAGGACAAAAAGCAACCAGGTCGAACTTCTGCTTCAGGCCGGACAATGGCAGACATTGCGTCGCGCGCTCTTGAATTTCATGGTTTTATTGATATTGTAGATCCTGGGTCATATGGTGGCAAACAGGCTACTGAATGGGACACTGTTGGAGCTGACTTTACTATTCTTGGCACTTACTCTGTGAGTAAAAAGGGTCTTGTTCTGGAACTTCGCTTTAATGATGTTCATGAAGGGAGAATGCTGCTTGGCCGCAGATATAAAGGTGACTGGAAAAACAGGAGAAAATTCGTCCTGAAATTCTGTGATGAGGTTGTAGAACGGCTAACAGGTAAACCAGGAATCAGTACAACCCAAATTGCCTTTGTTTCTGATGCCACCGGTAAAAAAGAAATATACTTGGGAGATATCCTGGGAGACCATATTCGACAGGTAACAAAACATAATCATCTTGCCGTATCTCCACGCCTTTCGCCTGACAATAAAAAGCTTGCTTACACATCATATCACCGAGGTAACCCGAACCTTTATCTCACTAATCTTGCGACTACGAATACAAGAGCCATTTCACGTCGATCAGGTCTCAATATGGCACCGGCATGGTCCCCTAATGGAAAAAGACTTGTGACAACACTGAGTAAAGATGGTAATCCAGATTTATATCTGCTGCAATCAGATGGCTCCATTATAAAAAGATTAACAGCCAATGCCGGCATCAACGTATCTCCGAATTATTCTCCTGATGGGAAAGAACTTGCCTTTGTTTCGGATCGAAGCGGCCAGCCTCAAATCTATATTATGAATATGAGGGCCGGTACTTCCAGACGTCTTACCTATCAAGGACTAGAGAATACAACACCAGATTGGTCTCCTGATGGACAGTGGATTGCGTATACAGGAAGAGCAAATGGCCAGTATCACATTTTCAAAATAAGGCCTGATGGAAGCGGCATGGAACAACTCACAAAAACATGGGGAGATCATGAGTCTCCAAACTGGTCTCCAGACAGCAGACAAATTGTTTTTAGCCGAAAAAGAAATGATTCCAGTAAACTTATTGTTATGAGCCATTCAGGAAAAGGTCTTAAACCTCTTTTTACAATCAAAGGAAATCAGACTTCACCGCAATGGTCCAATAGAATTAAATAAAGGATTTAAACATGAGAAAGAAATTAATCTGCCGCAGTCTCCTGCTTGCCATGATATCTGCCCCTGTTCTTACCGGCTGTATTGTCACACCTCAGGACATGAAGAGCCTTAATCTTCGCCTTCGCAGTATAGATAGCAGGTTGGTTGCTGTTGAAAAAGACGTTACGGATATAAAAGAACGAACAGGATCCTCTGTAGACTTAATGCAGAAACAGCAGGCGGGAATAGGGGTAACACTTGATCAGGTTAATGCTGAACTTTTACAGATTAAATCAGAACTCGATGAATCCCAACACCGCCATCGCAGTCTCCAGGCAGAAAATATGCGATTGAAGGAAGAGATCAATAACCGTTTTGTTACTGTAGAAAATCAGACATCAACACTGTACCAACAGGTTGATCAAATGGACCGCAATGTCAATGAAATCGACAGAGGACTACAGGGAATAAAAACTTCCAGAATACAGGAAGCAACAGCCAAGGCCGATGCTGCCGCCCGTGCAGCTGCACGGGCAAATGAACAAGCTGAATTAGCTCGCAAAAAGAGCGAGCCTCATGAAATAACACCCCTGAAAATCAAAAAAACTTCAACGAGTGGAGAGGGAGAGAAAACGACCCCTGAAGCCGTTACAACCACACCTAAAGCAACTAGTGCGGAACAACAAGCCTATGATAAGGCATTATCCAGCTTCAAAGCAAAAAAATACAAAAAAGCCTATGCCCTGTTCTCTGATTTTATTGAAAAACACAGCAAGAGTAAACTTGCGGTAAATGCCCAATTTTGGAGTGGTGATTGTCTCTATAATCAAAAAGAGTATGCCCTGGCCATTCTGGAGTATCAGAATGTCATCGCTGACCACCCTCATCACGTCAAAGCTCCTGCTGCATTATACAAACAGGCCCTCTCCTTCGAGAAACTGCAGGATACAGAAACAGCAAAGATTGTGTACAAAAAAATCGTCATTGAATACCCAGGCAGTGAGCAGGGGGGAAAGGCGAAGGACAGGTTGAAAAAACTGGGGAAATAAAAAAGAGGGAGTCGTAAAAACTATAACTTAACCACAGAGATCACAGAGATCACAGAGGTAATTGTTTGTAATAAAAAAGGGACATGAAAAAAATTCATGTCCCTTTTTTTATTTTAAACCCTGCAGAAAATAGAAATTACTCAGGGCGCTATACCCATCTCTTTCTCTTTCTCGTGAACTGCGAGTCTGGTTTTGATAGCTGTGTCAGGAATCAGGCTCATGGAATCAATACCAAGTTCGACAAGGAAGGTGGCAAACTCCGGGAAATCAGAAGGCCCCTGGCCGCAAATACCGATCTTTTTACCTCGACGTTTGGCCGTGGCAATAACCATTCTGATCATGTCTTTCACTGATTCGTCTCGTTCATCAGCAATACCGGCAATAAGACCGGAATCTCGATCAAGGCCATAGGTCAACTGAGTGAGATCGTTGGAGCCAATGGAAAAACCGTCAAAGATATCTGCAAAGGCATCTGCAGATATCACATTACTTGGAATCTCACACATTACGTAAAGCTCCAGGTCATTCTCACCCTGTACAAGGCCACATTCCCTCATTACTTCAATGACTTTCTTACCCTCCTCGGGAGTACGACAGAAAGGAACCATGAGCTTAATATTATTGAGGCCCATTTCGTTGCGTGCCTTTAAAAGCCCCTGACATTCAAGCTCAAAGGCCGGACGATATTTGGGGTCATAATAACGGGAAGCACCGCGCCAGCCGATCATTGGATTTTCTTCATTAGGCTCATACAAGGTGCCACCTGTCAGATTGGCGTACTCGTTGCTCTTGAAGTCAGACAGGCGAACAATAACATCTTTGGGATAGAAGCCTGCTGCAATACGACCGACACCTTCAGCAACCTTATCAATGAAAAACTGCTTTTTATCAGCATAGGCTCCTGTTTTCTCATCAATCTTCCTGACTATAGCCTGTTTCTCAGGATCATCTGATTTTTTCAGTTCCTCATAGTTAACCAGAGCAAGGGGATGAAGACCAATATGGGAGTTGATAATAAACTCCTCACGGGCCAAGCCTACTCCATCATTGGGAATCTGGCACTCCGTAAAGGCTTTCTCCGGGATGGCCAGATTCATCATAATTTTGGTCTTGGTTTCCGGCACTTCACCAAGATCGACTTTCTCAATTTCAAAATCTAAAAGCCCCTCATAGACAAATCCGATCTCACCCTCGGCAGAAGAAGCAGTGATCTCCTGGCCTGTATGAATGGAGTCAGTGCCATTACCGGTACCAATAACACAGGGAATCCCGAGCTCACGAGAAATAATCGCCGCATGGCAGGTACGACCACCACGGTTGGTAACAATGGCGCCGGCGATCTTCATGATCGGCTCCCAGTCAGGATCGGTCATATCAGTAACCAGTACCTCACCAGCTTTAAAGGTGTGAATATCTGCGACATCATCAATACAATGGGCAGTACCCTGGCCGATCTTAGTGCCAACTGCCAGACCTTCGGCAAGGACTTTGCCTGTTTCTTTTAACTTATAAGTCTCCATGGTGCCCTTAGAGGCTTGAGAGTGAACAGTTTCAGGACGGGCCTGAACAATGAAAAGGTCACCGGTACCGACGTTTACCCCGTCACCATCTTTAGCCCACTCAATATCCATTGCCTTGCCGTAATGATCTTCAATAATGCAGGCCCACTCGGAAAGCTTCAGAATGTCATCATCGCTAAGCACATAGGAGTTACGCTCTTCAGGCGTAGTTTCGATATTTTTCACCGGCTCTTCTGTAGATGGATCATTGTCATACACCATCTTTATTTCTTT
>JAUWDC010000277.1 GCA_030608985.1 Desulfobia sp.
GGTTAGCTCACAACTGTTGCCCTGTGGGGTGAATGTTGGGGTAATCATAGCAGCAGGCCGGAACTTGACCGGTGGAGGCGCCGCGGCTGCATTATTGATAGATTGGGAAAATAAGAGACCCAACAAAGAAAGTAACAGGAAGATGTTGTTGACTGTCCAGCAAGGTTTATGTGTCATGGTCGGCCCTGTAGTTATACGAGTTCGGTCAGAATGTTTTTTAACATAGTTGCAACCTGCTGACGAGAGCCCTGTGGAATCTTATCTAAATCAATATGGATCGAACATCCAGGAGTCTCGTAGGAGATGATTGCATTTTCTTTTTTTATATTTTCCCAGAGATCTGTCACCTGGTAGGACGGCACGGCAAAACCAATTCCCTTAAAGTTCATGTCCGCAACTTTAATGCAGCATATTTCATCTCTGACGAGCATATATGTCTGGTGGGATATGAGTATCTGGTCTGTTTCTGCTTTTTTCTCAAGCCGCGCAGCGAGATTAACCTGGGTGCCGATAACTGTATAATCCATTCTATCATGACAGCCGAAATTTCCCACAGTGCAGTAACCTGTGTTGATTCCCATACGGATGTGAAATGGCGCTGATATCCCTTTTAAGGCCCAGATTTCCCTCAGGACGCGCATACGTTCCCTCATCTCAAGGGCCATTTTTACGCATTGAATTGCATCCTCTTCTACTCCCAGGCTCTCAGGAGCACCGAAAAAGGCAACAATTGCATCACCTATAAATTTATCAATTGTCGCTTTATATTTAAGAGCAATTTGGGACATCTCATCAAGATAATTGTTAAGTAGTTCCGCCAGGGCCTCTGATTCCAAATGATCGGTCGTTTCTGTAAAGTCAACTATATCGGAGAAGAAAAATGTCAGTTCCTTCCGGCTTGAATCTATTTTCGCATCAGTTTTCCCGGAAAATATTTCATCTCGTATCTGCGGGGAAAGATAGCGCGGCAGTTTTTCAGACATATGCTCTACAGTCTTTTTTGCAGCCCGCATCTCGTTATGGTCATTTTCGCGCAGGAATTCATAGCAATAGGAAAATAATGAAACGACTATATACGCCAGGAGAAATCGAACCAGGTAGATCGTGACAACCTCATGACGTAAATAGATGACGAGCACGAGAAAGAGGAAGTAGAAGGCTGTCCAGAAGGCAGAAGGCTCCTTCCTTTTTGCCAAGAAGATAAATGGAAACAAGGGGGAGCGTGAAAAACCAGAGAAAAACGCCATTTTGCATTGTCTGGTCAAATGTTGCAATGGAGATTATGCTTAGAGCTCCTAATCCAAGACCAATGCGAACAGCAATATTCAGCCGCCTGAACTTTTTGTAACCTATTACGTTCAACAGGAGAGCAACAGCAAAAGAAATATCTATTACTACACACTGCCAGGAATTGATGATAAAGTAGTAACAGCCCATTGCAGTCAAGGCAAAGATAGTTACAAAAGAAAGAGCATAAAAGACGTTTTTCTTGAAATTATTTTTTTTTGGAGACATAGATGGGTTGGGGTTCAGGAAATGTTATGATGGGTAGTGTTCGGAAAAAGGGTACACGGTTACGAATTCCCCTTTTAGAAGTTTTCGACGATTAGCAGGAATGCATATTACAGCATTTTGTGGTTGGGAAAAAGAATTGTTTGCCTGGACGCAGAGAGTACCGCTTTTACTGAAAAGTAAGGCGCTTTTCAGGTTTAAAAGTCCTTTTCCCCTAACGGTAATTCCTTCTTGTAAAAGCGCTTTTACAGAGACAGGTTTTTGGCGGCTATATCCCTGAAAGGCTTGGAGCGCCGGTTTGACAAGTTGCTGGAATAAAATGTGAGCTGCAGGCGGTGGTCCAGGAAGTCCGAAGAAAAGTAAAGAGTCTTTTACTCCAAACAGAGTAGCCCTGCCGGGGCGTACGTCTAAAGAGGTATAAAGAACCTCTATCCCTATTGTCTCGCATACCTCTCTGATAAGGTCATATTTGCCAGGCCCCATACCGCCTGTTGTGACAATCACGTCAACAGGGCCCGCAGCCTTAATTTTATCCGCAATAATATGCGTATTATCAGCAGCTGTGCCCAGGTCAACAGGAATAGCCTGAGCCTGCTGGATTAATCCGTTGAGAAGAGAGCGGTTCCCGCTGATTAATTGTCCGGGGCGGGGATTTGTGTCAACCAGCTCAGAACCGGTACAGAGAAAAGCAACAGAAGGCTTCTTGAAAACAGGCAGAGATGTATAGCCTGACGTTGCAAGAAGCTGAAGATGCAGCGGTTGAATAGCCAGCCCTTTTTTAATAATGACTTGTCCTGTCTTCAGGTCTGAACCCTTATCGCGAATATTATTCCGGCGTTTTCCCTGGTAGGTAAGGAGAATTCCTTTTTTACTTTCCCTGCAATGCTCAATAGGTATAACCTGGTTTGCTCCGGGCGGAACGGCACCACCTGTCATAATGCGAATAGCCAAGCCCGATGGGAGAGGCTGCAGATCGGTGCAGCCGGCCGCTATTTCTCCTTCTACAGGAAGCATGGTGTCAGGCTGGATGTCGGCGGAATGAACAGCAAAGCCATCCATTGTGGATTGGCGGAAATGGGGGATGGGCAGCTGTGCTTTTAATGTTACAGTCGGTCTTCTGTTAAGAGCGTTTGAAATAGAGACGTTCTCAGAAGGAAGAAGGGGAGTATGATGTAAAATTATCCGGCGTGCCTGCTGGAGGGTCAGTGGTTCAGCCATTCGGAGCCTTTTCTGTCAACTTTTCGAGAAATAACAGATCATCATTAAAATTAATGTTGTGAAAGGTTGAAATGTCTCCTATGAGGTCTGAAATTTCATCCTGAGTTACTTTATGCAGCCGAAGTTTTCGAAGCAGTAGACCAATTTTAAATTGTTTTTTCTGCAGGCTCTCCTCGATGGACGAAAGACAGCGCCTGTTGTATACGCCGTAGAGAGGTTCCGGGCCGGCTTCGAGCCACGGTAGGACAACATCCCAGTCCCCGGACAGGCTGCAAAGATAAGAAATAAGCACAGTGTTGAGAAGCGGCATGTCACAGCCGACAATAAAGGCCTTCGGAGTATTGATGGTGTGTAATGCCGCATGAATTCCTCCCAGGGGACCACAGGCAGGGTAGATATCGCCCGCCATGGGCCACCCCAGAAATTCATAGGATTCTGGAGTATTGGTTA
>JAUWDC010000320.1 GCA_030608985.1 Desulfobia sp.
GGTTAGCCTTTAGGTATTAACTCAAAAAACCAGTAAGAAACAAAGCGAACCCACATAGAGTGGAAAGGATAAGTGCCTTGGTGGTAAAAGTAACCACTTAATTTCACTTAATGTTTTTCAGTTTCTTATTTTTTTAGCAGAAGTTGGGGAGTAAGGCACAAAATTATCATGCCAGGCCATGCCGATTAATCTTTCGCCATAAGGTCGTCCTTCCCCATCCAAGCATCTTTGCTGCCTCAGAACGATTCCCCCTGGACTTCTTCAGGGCATCCAAAATCAAGTCTCTTTCTATATCACTCCAGCCAGCCTGCTGAGAGGAGACAGTGACAGGCATGCTTACATTCATCGATGATTCAAAACGCTGTTCCGCAGCTTTAACCGGTTTTTCAATCTTAGGCAGAGGATTGAACATATATTGGGGTAAACTATCCGGCCTTACCTGCTTCCCCTGACATATATTAACGGCATACTCTACAATATTTCGCAATTCGCGGACATTCCCCGGGTAGGAATAAGATGTTAAAATCTCAATGGCTTTAGGGCTGAACCCTTTGATCTTTTTGTTTAAACCGGCACTGATCTCACGGAAAAAATGATCGAGCAACAATCGAATATCACCATCCCTATCTTTCACTGCCGGCAGATATAGGCGTAAAACATTAAGCCGGTAAAACAGGTCTTCCCTGAATTTACCATGGCTGACCAATTCCCTGAGAGAACGATGAGTAGCGGCAATGATGCGCACATCTACCTTCACTTTATGACTGCCTCCCACCGGGAAAAATTCCTTATCATCCAGTACCGATAACAGTTTTACCTGGAGGGGCAGTGGCAAATCGCCAATTTCGGTGAGAAATATCGTACCTTCCTGGGCCAGGCGAAATATGCCTGGTTTATCTTTCACGGCTCCGGTAAAAGCGCCACGGACATGGCCAAAAAGTTCCGACTCCAGCAGTGATTCAGGAAGAGCCCCGCAGTTCACCTTGATAAAAGGATGCCTTGACCGCTTGGATCTTTGGTGAATTACTTCGGCCAGCATATCCTTACCTGTCCCGGTCTGGCCGGTAATGAGAATTGAGGCGTCGGTTTGCGCCAGGACAGGCAGAAGGTCAAATATCTCCTGCATTTGGGGGCTGTGGCCTATGATTTTCAGTGAACCATCATCACGGCACTTATTTTTATCTACCAACTGAAGATATGAAATGTCCTCAAGCAGCAAATGGATGCCAACAGGATTTTCATCCTGATCTTTCAAGGGGGAAACGGTAAACTGAATTGGGATTTTTTTATGATGCTTGTTAATTATGTCGCCTTCAAATGAGACCGTTTCTCCAGATTCCAGGACATCATGAAAGGCCTGATAATTATTGCCAAGGCTGCTTCTGAGAATAAAATCAATGAAAACTCCCCGTGCTTCTGACGCAGTATAACCGGTATAGGATTCAAGAGAATGGTTCATCTCCACAATATGAAGGTCGGTATCAACAACAGCAATACCGTGCGGCACGCCGTTCAGTATTTCTGAAACAGTAATGTTATTGAGTGAGAAAAAATTCTGGGAATTCATACATTGTTTGACCAAGTAACATTGTAGATTAAACCTGAACACCCCTGGTTGAAGATTCTGCATTAATCAAAAGGGGAGGAGAAAAAAGATAAACCAGAATCTCCAAACCAGGGAATCAGAAAAATGACACATTACATATTAACAACATAATATTTTTGAGAAAAACGAGCTGAGAGCTTCCTGCGTTTAATGTTTCAATACACACTATACAAGAAACTCTCAGGCTTAGCCTGTTTATATGCAAACCTCTCACAGAGGCACAGAGTTCACAGAGATTTTTTATTGCGCTACTGGTACAAAAATCTCCATGCCCATCATCGGCCAGATAACAGCAACCGCAAGCCAGGTGACCAGCATGAGCACACCACTTGCCGGGAGACCCCATAAAAAGAATTCAGCGGTGGTGAACTGCTTGGAGTTGTAAGCAATGGCGTTGGGCGCCGCTCCGACAAGCAACAGGAAGGGCATGCCGGCCACAACCAGAGCGGAGAACAAAATAACCTCGCCGCCTACGCCAAGATAAGGGGCTATAACCAAGGCCACAGGAAGGGAGATGGCAATGGCAGCCACGTTCATGATGAAGTTGGTCATCATCATGACAAAAAAGGCCATACCGAGAATAAAAACAATGGGGGGTGAGGTCTGGAAAAGAACCAGCCAGTTAACAGCAAGCCACTTCGCTGCTCCCGTTTCCCAAAGACAGAAACCGATGGACATGGCCCCAGCAAAGAGCAGGATTATATTCCAGGGGATATCTTCCAGGTCATCCACGTCAAGAATATTAAAGAGAAAGAAAGCAATGGTAGAACAAAGTAAAATCCCTGTTTTATGCAGTCCACTCAAAGCCGGGATAAAATTTTTCAGGGCAATGATGAGGATTGTGGCGACAACGATAACGACGGTCAAGATCTCGTTTCTCCGCCATTTGCCCAGCTCTGAATACATCACCTTAGATCGCTCCTTTAATCCGGGAATAGCAGTACGTTCCGGTTTACAAACGAGCATAAAAAATCCCCAGAGCAGAAAGGTCATAAGCCAGCCGATGGGAAACATATAGGTGGTGAGTTGAAAAAAGCTGATATCCACATTCATGATGTCTTTATAAAAACCCAGGGCCACGGCACCACGGGCAGCACCCAGCAGGGTGATGATACTGCCGGC